>JBGPOM010000234.1:0-4027 GCA_041488075.1 Gemmatimonadota bacterium | reverse complement strand
CCGATCCCCCCGCTCTCGCGCACCGGACCAAGCGTCTATGCCTACGTGCGCCAGCGGTTCGCCCAAGTCACGAACCCCGCGATCGACCCGTTGCGCGAGTCGGGGGTGATGTCGCTGGCGATGTACCTGGGGCGCCGCGGCGCGCACCTGGCCCCCCCCCCTCCCCCCCCCCTCCCCCAGCGCCTGCCGGCGCAGCCGTTGCTGCGCCTCGAGCATCCGATCCTGCTCGACCGGGAGATGGCGGCGCTGCGCCGCACCCCGGGGTTCCTCGTCGGAACGCTCAGCGCGGTGTGGAATGCGGAGGCAGGGCCCGAGGGACTCGCTCCGGCGCTCGATCGCCTGTGCCGCGCAGCGATCCGCGACGCGCGCCGAGGCGCGACGGCGCTGGTCGTCAGCGACCGCGACGAGGGAAGGGGCCGTGCGCCGATCCCGATGCTCCTCGCGATCGGTGCAGTGCACCAACGGCTGCTCGAGGCAGGGCTTCGTACGCGGGTGGCGCTGGTGGCCGAAGCGGGAGACGCGTGGGACATCCACCACTTCGCGGCCTTGTTCGGCTACGGCGCCGAGGCGGTGCACCCGTGGCTGGCCCTCCAGTCGGCGCGAAGTGGCCAGGACGCGGAGGCCACATTCCGGGCCGCCGCCGAAAAGGGCCTACTCAAGATCCTCTCCAAGATGGGGATCTGTACCCTGCGGTCGTACGCCGGCGCCCAGCTCTTCGAGGCGCTCGGCCTCGGGGCCGTGGTCGTGGACTGCTGTCTCACGGGCACCGTCTCCGTGATAGGCGGGATCGGATTCACCGAGATCGCCGAGGATGTGCTGGCGCGGCACGCGGCCGCCTACGCCCCCGCGGCGCCGGACGGACTGCCGGACAATGGGCGGGTCCGCTATCGCAAGGATGGCGAAGACCACGGCTGGGCCCCGCCGCTCGTCCGGGCGCTGCAGGACGCGGTGCAGAGCGAGAGCGCGGCGGGCTACGAGACGTTCCTGGCACGCATCGACGCTCGAGAGCCTGCGGCGCCGCGCGACCTGCTCGCCTTCCGCCCTGGCCGGCCGATCCCCCTCGAGGAGGTCGAGCCCGTCGAGACGATCCGCCGGCGGTTCATCTCGAGCGCGATGTCGCTGGGTGCGCTGTCTCCGGAAGCCCACGCGACCCTCGCGATCGGGATGAACCGCATGGGCGCGCGGTCCAACACGGGCGAAGGCGGTGAAGACCCGGCGACCTATGCGCCCCTGCCGAACGGCGACCGTGCCGACAACCGCATCAAGCAGGTGGCGTCGGGCCGCTTCGGGGTCACGACCGAGTATCTGGTGCGCGCCGACGAGCTTGAGATCAAGATCGCCCAGGGCTCGAAACCGGGAGAGGGCGGCCAGCTACCGGGCCACAAAGTCACGGAGTTCATCGCGCGGCTGCGCCATGCCGTGCCCGGGATCCCGCTGATTTCGCCCCCGCCGCATCACGACATCTACTCGATCGAGGACCTCGCGCAGCTCATCCACGATCTCAAGCAGGTGAACCCGACTGCGCGGGTGGGGGTGAAGCTCGTCGCCGAAGCGGGGGTAGGGACCGTCGCCGCAGGGGTCGCCAAGGCGTATGCGGACTACGTGCTCGTCTCCGGCCACAACGGCGGCACCGGCGCTTCACCGCTCTCATCGATCAAGCACGCCGGCTCTCCCTGGGAGTTGGGCCTGGCGGAGACGCAGGCGGTCCTGTTGCGGAACGGCTTGCGCGAACGGATCGAGGTGCGGGTGGACGGCGGCCTACGCACGGGGCGCGACGTGGTGGTCGCCGCTCTGCTCGGCGCGGAGGCGTTCGGGTTCGGCACGGCGGCGATCGTGGCGCTCGGGTGCGCCATGGCGCGGCATTGCCACCTGAACACCTGCCCCACCGGCATCGCCACACAGCGCCCGGACCTGCGGCGGAAGTTCCGCGGCACGCCGGAGCAGATCGTCGCGTACTTCACGCTGATCGCGGAAGACGTGCGGCGCATCCTGGCGGCCCTGGGGCAGCGGCGCCTCGACGACATAATCGGTCGGGTGGAGCTGTTGGAGCGCGTGGACCGCCCCGAGACCCCGCGGGCGCAGCTGCTCGACCTCTCGTTGCTGCTCGAGGATTCCGCCCTCGCCGAGCCGGATCGCCCGCGGCGCCGCACCGCCGTTCGCAACGACCGGCCCGGTGTGGTTTCGCTCGACGCGGAGATCCTCGCGGCCTTGGGACCCGCGCTCGAGCGCGGCGAGCCGTTCGCCGGCGCGTACCGCATCGGGAATCATCATCTGACCGTCGGCGCGCGGATCGCGGGGCACATCGCGCGCCGCTCCGGCCAATCCGGTGCGCCGGCTCCCGTCCGGCTCCGCTTCACGGGCACCGCGGGTCAGAGCTTCGGCGCGTTCGCGCTGCCCGGCATGCAGCTCCGACTCGAGGGCGAGGCCAACGACCACGTGGGCAAGGGGTTGTGCGGGGGAGACATCGTCATTCGGCCGTTCCGGACGGCCGCCTACGCGGACGGCGGCCGGTCGCACGTGATCCTGGGCAACACCGCGCTTTACGGCGCCACGAGCGGCCGGTTGTTCGCGGCCGGCAGCGCGGGGGATCGCTTCGCCGTCCGGAACTCCGGCGCCGTCGCCGTGATCGAGGGCGCGGGCGACCACTGCTGCGAGTACATGACGGGCGGCGTCGTGGTGGTCCTCGGGCCAGTGGGCCGGAACTTCGGGGCCGGGATGTCGAACGGCGTCGCCTACGTGCTGGACGACGGCCCTGCTCCGCTCGCCAGGCGCTGCAACCCGGCGATGGTCGTCGTGACCGGCCTGGACGCGGCCGACGAGCGGCAGCTCCAGGGGCTGATCCGGCGGCACTACCAGAAAACGGGGAGCCGGCGCGCGCGGGCCATACTGCAGGGATGGGCCAGCTATCGCACGTTGTTCAAGAGAGTGTCGCCGCCCTCGCCCCCACCCGTCGTGGCCGCCGCGGCGGCTCTACCGGTGGATCACGTCGCATCAACTGGGAGCCCAGCATGAAGCTCATCACCACGATCGTCCGCCCCGAGCGCCTCCCCGAGGTCAAGGCCGCGCTGTTCCGCGCCGGGATCACCGGCATCACGCTCAGCCGCGTCAGCGGACACGGCGGCGAGCACGAGCTGGTCGAGCAGTATCGAGGTACGGCGCTCGTCATGGAGTTCCACGAGAAAGTGAAGATCGAAATGGTGTGCTCGGAGCCGTTCGTGGAGCCGTGCATCAACGCGATTCTCTCCTCCGCCCGGACCGGCGAGGTCGGGGACGGCAAGATCTTCGTGCAGTCGATCGAGCGGGTGATCCGCATCCGCACGGGCGAGGCGGACAACGCCGCCCTCACCGCGGTCAACGCCGCCGAGGTCCAACGCGCGGCCATCAGCGCGGCCGGTATGGGAGGTGCCGCATGACGCAGGCCGCTCTGTCCTCGGGCGATACCGCTTGGGTCCTCGTCTCGAGCGCACTCGTGCTCTTGATGACCGTGGGCCTCGCATTTTTCTACGGCGGCCTGGTACGCCCCAAGAACGCGCTCAACACGATGATGATGAGCATGGTCGCGCTCGGCGTGATCGGCGTCCAGTGGATGCTGGTCGGGTATTCCATCGCGTTCGGTCCCGGCAACTCATGGCTGGGCAGCTTCGCATGGTTCGGCCTGCACAACGTGGGGCTCGAGCCGAACCCGACGTACTCGGCGACGATCCCGCTTCAGGCCCACGCGATGTTCCAGGGAATGTTCGCGATCATCACCCCCGCCCTCATCTCGGGCGCGATCGTGGAGCGGATGCGGTTCCGGGGTTACGTCGTCTTCCTCGTCCTGTGGGCGACGCTGATCTACGATCCACTGGCGCACTGGGTGTGGGGCTCCGGCGGTTGGCTGCTGAAGCGCGGGGCGCTCGACTTCGCGGGCGGCACCGTCGTGCACATTAGCGCCGGCGTCTCGGCGCTCGTCGCGGCCTGGTTCCTTGGGCCCCGGCGGGACTACCGCCGCGTCCCCATTGCGCCGCACAACGTTCCGCTCGTGCTG
>JBGPOM010000233.1:0-4041 GCA_041488075.1 Gemmatimonadota bacterium | reverse complement strand
GTCCGGCAACGTAGGAGTCGAGCTGGGCGGCCGGGAGGGCAGCGGCGAAGAGGTGGCGGATGAAGATCCAGGCGAGGAGCGCCATCGAGAACGGTTTCACCGCCCAGTTGACGAACAGCGTGACGCCGATCCCCTTCCAATGCTCCCGCACCCGGGCGATCGCCGCGAAGTCGATCTTGAGGAGCATCGGCACGATCATCAGCCAGACCAGGATCGCGACGGGGAGGTTCACCTGCGCGACCTGCAGGCCGCCGATCGCGTCGAACGCCCTCGGGAAGAGTCGTCCGAGCGCGATCCCCGCCGCGATGCCGACGAACACCCACCCGGTGAGGTAGCGCTCGAACGCTCCCAGCGAGCCGCCCACTGCCATCAGACGGGCTTCCACGCCCGCACGAAGGCGCCCATCACCCGGCCGCTCACCTCCCGCGCCAAGACTTCCGTGTCGAGCCCCGCACCGGTGAGCAACGCCTCCGCGTCCGCAAACTCATAGATCCGGGTCGGCTCGATACTGATGTCGGTGAACCCGTGCTCGGCAAGCAGGGCGTGGAACTCACCTTGCTCGAGCGCCCCGGCGACGCAGCCGACCCACAGCTCCATGCTCTTCCGCACGGCGACGGGAATCTCCCCGCGGACGACCACATCCGACACGGCGAACCGGCCGCCCGGCTTCAGCACCCGGAATGCCTCGGCGAGCACCTTGCGCTTGTCGGCCGCGAGGTTGATGACGCAGTTGGAAACGATGACGTCCACGGACGCATCGGGCAGCGGGATATGCTCGATGTCTCCCTTCAGGAACTCGACGTTCTGGGCCCCCGCCTTGCGCTGGTTCTCCCGGGCCAGCGCGAGCATCTCGTCGGTCATGTCGAGGCCGTAGGCCTTCCCCGTGGGGCCGACGCGCCGGGCCGACAGCAGCACATCGATGCCGCCGCCCGAGCCCAGGTCGAGCACCACCTCCCCCGCGCGCAGCTCCGCGAGGGCGGTCGGATTGCCGCAGCCGAGCGACGCCAACACGGCCTGTGCGGGGAGGCTGGCCGTTTCGGTCGCGTCGTAGAGATTCGCGGTGATCGGGTCGCAGCCCCCGGGGGCGGCCGAACCGCCGCAGCAGCCGCCGGGTCCCGTTCCGGCGAGCACCCGCAGCGCCGCCTCGCCGTACTTGTCCCGCACCGTGTCCTTGATCGCTTCCCTGTTCATGTTGGAGCTCCTCGTAACGGGTGATTCATCAAATACAGTTGATATATCAGTCACAAAAAAGGACGTCGCGCCGCTACCCGCAGCACGCCGCCCGGCAGCTTCCGGCGTGTTTGCCGGGCTGCACCGCGGCGGCGAAACCCGCGATCGCGTCCAGCGATCCGCGGTTGACGGCATAGTAAACCCAGCGGCCTTCCCGGCGATCGGTCACCAACCCGGCGTCCTTGAGGACCTTCAGATGGAAGGACAGGCGTGACTGCGCGGCGTCGAGCGTGCTTTGCAGCTCACACACGCAGCGTTCCCCGTGCGACAGCAGCTCGACGATCTCGAGGCGGGTCGCGTCGGAGAGGGCGTGAAACCAGCGCGCGGCGCGCGCCGTGTCGGGGAGGGTGGAGGTCGCCATGCCGCAACAATATATCAACCGTACTTGATATGTCAAGCCGCGGGCGCGCGGCGGCCCGTCACTTCACGTACACCGTCTTCACGTTCACGAACTCCTTGATCCCGTAGCTGCCCAGCTCCCGTCCATAGCCGGATTCCTTGATGCCGCCGAACGGCAGGCGCGGATCGGACGCAACGGCCGCGTTGACGAACGTCGCGCCCGCCTCGAGCGTCCTGGCAATCCGCTCGCCGCGCTCCGCATCTCTCGTGAACACGGCGGCACCCAGGCCGAAGATCGAATCGTTCGCCATCCGCGCGGCGTCGGCTTCGTCCTTGGCGCGGATGATCGCGGCAACGGGGCCGAAAAGCTCCTGGTCGTAGGCGGGCATGCCCGGTTTCACCTCGGCCAGAACCGTCGGCGGGTAGTACGCGCCCTCTCCCGGGGGAATCTCGCCGCCGAGCAGCAGCGTCGCGCCCCGCGCGACGGAGGCGAGCACCTGCTCGTGCAAGTCGTCGCGGAGGTCGTGCCGCGCCTGCGGGCCAACGTCCGTTCCCTCCAGCAGCGGATCGCCCACGCGCTTCGCCTTCATGAGCGCGACGAACTTCTCCGTGAACGCCGCGAGCACGGGCTCGACCACGATGAAGCGCTTCGCGGCGATGCAGCTCTGGCCCCCGTTGATCAAGCGCGCAGCGACGCACGTCGGCACGGCGTGATCCAGGTCGGCATCCTCGAGCACGACGTATGGATCAGATCCGCCGAGCTCGAGCACTGTCTTCTTGAGCACGGCGCCTGCCTGCGCGGCCACGGCTTTCCCGGCAGGCGTACTGCCAGTCAGCGTCACGGCACGTACCAGGGGGTGTTCGATCACCGCCTGCACCTGCCGGCTCCCGATGAGCAACGTGCGGAATGCACCCCCAGGGAACCCTGCCTGGTTGAAGATCTCCTCGATGACCAGCGCGCAGCCGGGCACGTTCGAGGCGTGCTTCAGCACGCCGACGTTGCCGGCCATGAGCGCCGGTGCGGCGAACCGGTAGACCTGCCATAGCGGAAAATTCCACGGCATGACGGCGAGCACGACGCCGAGTGGCTCGAACGCGACGTACGACTTGGACCCGTCCGTCTTGATGACGTCGGGCGCGAGCTGCGCCTCCGCGTTCTCCGCGTAGTACTCGCACGCCCAGGCGCATTTCTCGGCCTCCGCGGCGCCCTGCTTGCGCGGCTTGCCCATCTCCACGGCCATGAGCGTCGCGAGCTCGTCCTTGCGCGCGCGGAGGATCTCGGCGGTGTTTCGCATGAGCCGGGCGCGTTCGCCGAAGGGCGTCGTCCGCCATGTACGCCAGGTCGCGTGGGCCTGCGCGACCGCCGCCGCGGCCTCGCCGGGCGTCATCTCCTGGTACGTCTTGATCGTCCGTCCGGTCGCCGGATTGACCGATGTGATGCCCATCGTATCCACCTTATCTCGAGGGCCGCGGCAGCCGCTCCGGCGGGCGCACGAGCTCCCGCACCAGCGCCGCCAGCCGGTCGGCCAGCCCCTCCAGCTCGCGGGTGCGCCGGCTCGCCGAGCGCCGATAGACGGCGCGAGCGGTCGCATACGTCGTCGCGAGCCACAACGGGACGATCACGACCAGCGCGGGCCCGGCGACGTGCAGGGCTCCGCCGAGAATGCCCAAGATCGGGCCCATCCCCCCACCCCCCATGCCCCCACCGATGCCGCCGTACACCGCGCCGATGAGCTGGGTCAAGCTCTCCTGGATGGTGATGCGGGTTTGCCCGCCGCGCACCGAGACGGCGATCTCGAGCTCGCGCCGCACCGCGCCCCCCCGCGCCGCGACCCACGAGAACGAGCGGCCGAATTGGCTCACCTGCCCCGCGTTCCGCACCACGCGCCGGATCTCGTCCACCAGCACTTGCCATTCCGCGTCCGGCAACTCGCCCTCAACGACGCGTTCGTACGACAGCGCCGTGGGCCCGTCGATCCAGGGGTTCCGGCGCGCCGGCTCGAGCTCCACGGCCGTCACGCCCGCCGGCATCAGGGAGCGGGCTGCCTTGCGCACTAGGTCCGGCGCGATCCCCACCTCGGCCGCCAGCGCCTCGACGCCGCCGATCGTCATCGCGCCCCCCGACGTGGGCGCGGTGGCCTCGATCTCGGCGGCCCGGTTCACGATTTCCTGGACCTCGCCCCCGCTGTATCGCCGGCGGGGAGGTGCCGCGCCGATGAGCTCGTCGATCAGGACTGAGGGGGTCGGCGTGCGCTGGTCGTGCCGGATGGCGAGGCCGCGCACCAGCGCCCCCTCGAGCCGGCTCCCCGCCTCAGTCAGCCGGGAGCGGTGCGAGGCGGTCGCGTCGAGAAACCGCCCGGTGCGCACCGCTTCCTCCGTCGGCCAGCGTCCGGGGGTCTCGCCCACGACCATTTCATAGACGACGACCGCCAGGCTGTAGACGTCGGTGCGCTCGTCGAGATCGGTGAGGCC
>JBGPOM010000232.1:0-4046 GCA_041488075.1 Gemmatimonadota bacterium | reverse complement strand
CCACGACCAGAAGCGCGGGGGGCGAAGCCCGGTGGCCGCTGTCAGCCGCCAGGGCGAAGAGCGGGGTGCGGCGCCGCTCCACGGGGCGGCCGAGCCGCACGAGCACGCGATACAGCGCCTGGCTGCCCTGCGGGCCGCTCAGGAAGGTGGACGCTCGGTAGTCGCGCGGCGCCGGCTTGGGGGTGCGGCGCGCGGCCCACACGGCGACACCGATTGCCGTCGCGAGCAGCACGGCGAGCCCGACCTCAAGCCGGTACGACATGTCGCGTGACTTCCTGCGCGGTGGCGCCGAATGCCCGGTAGTCCGCTTCGTCGCAGGGCACCGCGCCGAAGAGGTGGCGGTACAGCCGTGCCACGAGGGCGGCGAACGTCGTACGACCGTCGTCGTCGAGGCGCACTTCGCCCACGTACTCGGCGGGCGTCTTCGAGGCGTGAAAGCGCACGGCATCGGCCTGCTCGAGCTCGAGCACGACAGCGAGGAAGCGGTGGCCCAGGGCCTCGGCGTAGCGCCCCGCCCGGGCCAACGCCTCGGCGCGAGCGAGGTGCGACCGCGCATCCAGCACGCGCGCGGCGGCACCGGGGGCCGCGCCGGCGGCGCCGGCGGCGCCGGCGGCCGGCCGCACGATGCGCCACACCACGTACCCCACGTGGACCAGGAGCGCGACCATGACGAGGAGCAACGCGCCGATCAGCAGCTTGAACGCGATGGGGTGATGGCCCGAGAGGCTGTTGAGCCAGTCGACGGCGCGGTCCCACAGGTTGGTGAGCCACTGCAGCGGATGGCGGCGCTCCACCCAGCGGTACTCGGGCCGCGCGAACACCTCGCCCAGGGCGCGCCGCAACGAGTCCGCTGTCGGAGAGGGGGGGGGGGCGACACCCTGCCCGAGGAGGTGCCAGGCGCCGGTCAGCTGATCCCCAACTGCTGGCTGAGGATCGTCAGATCGAACGCCTCGCGCCGCACCCGCAAGTCGTAGTACATCAGCGTGAAGATGCACGAGAGCAGCGGCATGATCACGATCGGCAGCGCGGCCGAGACGACCTCGATCGCCTGACCTACGGCGGGCGACGCGATCCTGAAGTAGCCGCCCAGTATGCCCACGGCCACGATCGGGACGTAGACCATGAGAAATGCGATGACGGCGATCCCGAGAATCTTGCGCTTGAAGCCGCGGGTCAGATCCCACGAGCGGCCGAAGGCGTCGAACGCCCCGTTCAAGTCCTCGAGCACGACGACCGGGGTCGTGACGGCGTAGCCGCACAGGACGAAGGCGATGAACCAACAGCCGCCGAGAATCGTGAGGATCAGGATGACCACAGCCGCCGCGCTGCCGCCGCTGGCGATCGCGGGGCTGGCGATGGCGATGACGACGCCGATCGCCGCGGCCAGCAGGCCGAGGAGGATGCCCTTTCCGAGACCCACGAGGAACAGGGGCAAGATCTTTGACACGCCGAGCGACAGGGCCTCACCGAGCTGGGGCGGCCGACCGAGGTAGGAGTCCGAGATCACGCGGATGGCCGCGGCCGTCAGGAACAGACCGGCGAAGTAGGCGATGACCTGGACGGCGAACCACAGGATGAAGTGCTGCTCGGTCCCTCCCGCCAGCTCGATGTAGATCGTGAGCGCGACCGGAAGCCACAGCGCCACGATGCCAATCTTCGCGAACATCCCGAAGTGGCGCCGGAAGATCGTCAGCCCCCCATCCAGGATCTCGCCGAGCTCCATCGGCTTCAAGTCGGCCATACGGCTCTCGCTCCGTGCGCGGGATGGCGGTAAGATGAGGACGTGATGCCCTCCGCGCGAGACCCATCACCGCTCGACCTCCGCCAGCACCACGGGGTCGAGACGCCGGAGCACGTCGAGCTTCGCTTGGAGCTGGCGGGCGTCGGCTCCCGCATGGCCGCCGCCGCCCTCGACACGATCGTCGTCTACCTCTCGTTGCTGCTGCTCATCATCGTTGCCAGCAAGGTCGTGACCGACGGCTGGCTCGGCGGGACGGCGGGCGGCTGGTTCGCGGCGCTCACGATTCTCGTCCTGTTCGGACTCATCTGGGGATATTTCGCCGCTTTCGAGGCGCTGAACGGCGGCCGCACCCCCGGGAAGCAGGCGCTCGGCATCCGCGTGGTGATGGACACGGGCCGACCCGTGACCGGCGGGGCTGCCGTGGTCCGGAATCTCGTCCGGCTCCTCGACTGCTACTTCCCCTTGCTCCCGGTCCTACCGGCGCTGCTCCTGATGTTTCTCAACAAGAGCAACAAACGGCTGGGGGACATGGCCGCCGGGACGATCGTCGTGCGGGACCGGCCCACCGATTGGGGGCTCGGGGCGGTGACGCCCGCGCCGGAGCTCGAGGAGCCGGTCGAAACGGGCCCGCCCGAGCTCTCGGAGGACGAGTTCCGCCTGCTGGACCGCTTCCTCGGGCGGCTCTCCGACCTCGATGCGGCGGTGCAGGTGCGGATCGCGACCGAGCTGGCGCGGCGGTTCGAAGACCGGATCCCGAGGCGCTCGGGCGACGCCCAGGCGTATCTCGTGCAAGTCTTCGCGGAGGAGCAAGGCAAGCGGCGCAGCCGGTTCGCGACCCGGGCACGCGGGGGAGAGGGGGCCGGAACGGCAGGCCGGACGACGGTGACGGCCGAGCGGTTCCTTGCCAAGAAGCGCGACGGCTGGGAGGCGTTCCGGGCGGTGGCGCTGCGAATGGAGCGCTCGGGCGTCGGCGGGCTCGCGGCGGGCGAGATCCCGGCGTTCGCGGCACGCTACCGCGAAGTGGCGGCGGACCTCGCGCGGGCGCGCACCTACGGGGTGGACCAGCGCGTGATCGAGTACTTGGAGCGCGTGGTGAGCGCCGGGCATAACGCCCTGTACAGCTCACGCGGGAAGCGGGGCACGCCGCTGGCTCGCTACGTGCTGCGCGACTTCCCCGCGGCGGTGGTGCAGTCGTGGGCGTACGTGCTCGTCGCCTTCGCCATGTTCATCGTGCCCGCGGTGGTGGGATACGTGATGATCCGGGAGCGCCCGTCGCTGGCCGACGAGATCGTCTCCCCAGTGATGGTGGGTCGCGCCGAGCAGGCAGCGGAGCGGCAGGCCGAAGGGCGCGGCTACGCCGAGGCGGCGGGGGATGAGCGCCCGGTGATCGCCGCGGCGATCATCGGCAACAACATCCAGGTGTCGTTCGGCGTGTTCGTGGGCGGCCTCACGGTCGGACTGCTCACCGCGTGGCTGCTCTACGCCAACGGCATGATGCTGGGCCTCGGCTTCGGCCTGTTCAAGAACTACGGCGCACTTGGCTACCTGACGACGTTCGTGGCCGCCCACGGGGTGCTCGAGCTGACGGCGATCTTCATTTCCGCGGGGGCGGGGTTCCGGCTCGCCCACGCCATTATCGCCCCCGGCGACCGCACGCGGAGGGACGCGCTCGTGCTGGAGGGGCGGATCGCCGTGCGGATGGTGGGGGCGGTCGTGACGCTGCTCGCGATCGCGGGGGCGATCGAAGGCCTGCTTTCGGCCAGCGATGCCCCCGCGGTCTGGAAGTACGGCGTCAGTGCGGCGACCGCCGTGTTTCTCCTGCTCTACCTGGCGAGCGGGTGGGTGTATCTGCGCGAGGCCCCCCCCCGGCCCGCCTCGCAGCCTACGGATTGACCGTCACACTCCCAGTCATCTGCGGGTGGTTCGTGCACTGAAACGTGAACGTCCCTGCCGTGGTGAACGTCCGCTGCACGCTCCCCGACGTCGCGTTGGGGATGTTCACCGGGACTCCGGCCGCGGCGGCGAAGGTCACGTTGTGCAGTGCCGTCGTGCCCTGCCACTCCCAGGTCACGGCCGTGCCGCTCGGAACGGTGATCGCGTTCGGAGTGAAGCTAAAGTCCGCGACTTGCACCGTTGTGATCACCGCCGCGGTGGTCGTAAAGGTGACCTGCGGCGTGCCCGGCAACGCGGAGCCGGTGGCCGTGGCGGTCTGCGCCCCCACCCCGGCTCCGAGCGTCCGCGTGGCCGTCGCGTTGCCGCTCGCCAGCGTGGCGTTTTGGGGCGGCGCGATCGAACCGCCGCCCGT
>JBGPOM010000231.1:0-4049 GCA_041488075.1 Gemmatimonadota bacterium | reverse complement strand
TACGGGCTTCGTCCCGAGCGGAGGCTTGATCCGCACGATCCACAGCCCGTTGAACATGTCGTTGACGTAGGCGAGCCCGTCGCGCACCACGACGCCCCACGTCATCGGCGTGTTCTTCACGTTGCCGTCCATGTCGCCGGTATGGACGTGGACGATCTCGCGCTGCTGGGCGCGCAGGTCGCCCAGCAGCTCGCCCGAGATGTCGAAGGCGTGGAACCCGGCGTTGTAGGCGCCCAGGTACAGGGTATCGCCGGCCGCCCACACGTTGTGCACGCCGCCGTACTCGGGCTCGTACCAGGCGACGGGCCGCGGGTGCCGGATGTCGCTCACGTCCAGCACCTGGAGCCGGCCGAAGGCGCGGAAGGCCGAGGCGTCCTTGGCGCCCTCCACCTGCCCCGACGGGAACACCTCGTCCGCGATGAAGACGTAGTTCTTGTGGCGCCACGCGGTGTGCGTGCCGCGGATGAAGCCGGGCCCGTGGCGCAGCTCCACGTCGCGATACAGCTCGTTCAGGTCGTACTTGTACTGCGACACGAATTGCGGGTTCGAGGGACTGCCGTCCGCCATGCCGTTGCCGACGTCGAGGATCACGAGCCCGTCGTTCCAGTAGGACAGATAGGCGAGCCCGTCCTGCACGTCCACGTCGTGGAGCGTACGGCCCGCGTCGGCCCGCGGGGTGCGCCACTGGGCGACTTCCTTCGGATGGTAGGGGTCGTTGATGTCCAGGATGTGAAGCGCGCCCGTGCCGTCGTTCGTGAGGTAGACGTGCGTGCCGAACGTCTCCTGGTGGTACACGAATGCCGAATGCACGCCCGCGGTCACGCCCTCGGTGAACTCCGCGATCGGCTTCGGGTGGGCCGGATCGTCGAGCTGCGCGATCACGATGCCGTTCTTGCGGTCGGACGCGCCCTCGCGCGTGAACACGAGGAACCGGCCGTCGGGGGTGGTCATGATATCGTTCACCCGGCGCGTGTTCGCGACGATCGAGTCGGTCACGATGGGCTTCGCGGGGTCGCTGATGTCGATCGCGTACATGCGGTCGCCGCCCGAGCCGCTGCCCAGGTAGGCGATGCGGCCGTTGGGATGGACCCACACCTCCTCGGTGGTGAACAGCGAGCGCGGCAGCCGCCCCACGACCTCGACCGGCCGGCGCGCGTTGCGCGGCGCCAGGGTCACCGGCACTTCGGCGGAGTGCGTGCCGAAGCTCGCGGAAACGACGTAGTCACCGGTCTCGTAGCCGACAAAGCTGCCGTCCGCGGTGATCAGCCCCTGGCCCGGCGCGAAGCTCCACGCAGGGGTGAGCCCCGAGATCTCGCGGCCCGCGGCCGTCAGGGGCCGGGCGATGAACTGGATCACGTCGCCCTGGCGGACCTTCGCGCTGGCGGGCAGGATCTCCACCCGCGCGATCGTGTTGGCGACCACCTCGACGGGAACGCGCTCGGTGACCGTGCCCACCGCGGCGGTCACGCTGGCGCGGCCCGCGCCCACGGCCGTGACGACGCCGTTCGCGTCGACCCGTATGATGGCGCGGTTCGAGCTGCGCCACGCCGCGGTGTCCTGGCGCGCGTCGCCGTCCCCGCTCGACGCGGCGGCGCTGAGCCGCAACCGCTGCCCGACCACCAGCCTGCCGACGCGCGGCGTCACGACGATGCGCGCCGCCGGCCCCGCCACGATCCGCACCTCGGTGCGCTTGATGAAGGGCCGCGACCCCTGGACCAGCGCGATCACGGCGACCGGAATCGTCCCGGTCGAGCCCGCCGTCACGAACCCCGTGCTGTCGACGCTCCCCTCGAATCGCCCACCGGCGGCCCGGAACAGCAGCCGGACGTCGCCGACCGGCTGGCCCGCCGAATCGCGCGCCACGGCGCGGAACCGGAGCGTGTCTCCCGGGGTCAGAACGCCGCGCGCCGGTGTGAGCACGATGTCGGCGACGGGCGACGGCGGTAGCACAGGGGCCGGAGGCGGCGTCGGCTGTTGCACGGTGGCGAAAGCGAGGAGCGCGGTGACGATCATCGGCGAGTCCCGGGTGGATGGTTAGATTAGGACCGGAGAATGTACACCCACGATTGGAGCGAGGGGAGCAGGTGCGCGGGATTCTGACGTTGTGCATTGCCGTGATAACGGTGGCGCAGGCGCGGGCCCAGAGTCCGGCACCCGACTACCTGGTCTGGGTCGCTTCGGAAGCGACCGACCGGATCGCGCTGGTGCGCTTCAACGCGGCGGGAGGAAACGGTGGGAGTGCTCGCGTCGAGCGCGAGTTCACGATCGGCCTCCTCCCCACCGACCCCGACGGCCCGCACGGGCTGACCGTCTCCCCCGACGGCCGGTTTCTCTTCATCACGACCGCTCACGGCCTGCCGTTCGGCTTCCTCTGGAAGATCGACGCGGCGACGGGCGCGGTCCTGGGCCGGGTGGAGCTGGGGTCCTTCCCCGCCACCGTACATCTCACGCCTGACGGGGCGTTCGCCTACGTCGTGAACTTCAACCTGCACGGCGACATGGTCCCATCATCGGTCTCGGTGGTCGCGACCGACGACATGCTCGAGGTGGCGCGGGTCCCGACCTGCACGATGCCGCACGGATCGCGCATCAATCCGCAGGGCACGAAGCAGTATTCTGCGTGCATGATGGACGACCAGTTGGTCGAGATCGATACGCGGACGTTCGGCGTGTCGCGCCGGTTCAGCGTGGCGAAGGCCGACGCACCAGGCGCGATGCACACTCCGACCTGCTCCCCGACGTGGGCGCAACCCTCGGCCGACGGCGCGCGGGTGTACGTGGCATGCAACAAGTCGAATGAGATTCTCGAGATCGACGTGGCGAGCTGGACCCTGAGCGGCCGGCTGCCGGCGGGGGAGGGTGTCTACAATCTGGCCGTCACCCACGACGGCCGGCTGCTTCTCGCGACGAACAAGCGGGGGCAGTCCGTCTCGGTCTTCGAGCTTGCCACGGGGCAGGAAGTGGCCCGCATCCCGACCAAGCGGCGCATCGTGCACGGCGTCGTCTTGTCTCCCGACGACCGCTATGCCTTCGTCTCGGTCGAGGGCATCGGCTCTCAACCGGGGACGGTGGAGGTGATCGACCTGCGGACGCGCGCGGCGGTGGCGGCGGCGGACGTGGGGCAGATGGCAGGTGGCATCGACTTCTGGAAAACCGAAGGAGGACACTGACCATGGCCAAGAACACCAAGTGGAAAGCCGCGGCGCATCGCGCCGCCAAGCAAGCGAAGAAAGCCGCTCTCGCGGCGGCGCGCGAAGCCGACCGGCTGATGCGGGTGGCGAAGCAGCGCGTCGAGTCTTCGGGCGCCAAGCAGCGCTTGAAGAAAGCGCTCCAGAGGACGGGGCGCGTGCTCAAGGCCGCCGGGACGGCCGCGGTCCGCGCAGGAATCGCGGCCGGCAAGGAAGCCGCGAAGCGCTAGCGCAGGATCACCGCCGGCACGTCGCTGTCCTTGACCAGCTTGTTGAAAGCCGGGATGTCGGCGTCGAGAATGGCCTTCAGCCGGTCGAGCTGCACCTGGAGCGCGGCCGAGAGCTGGTCGAACACCTGCACCGCCTGGTCGGTCGGCGCAGCGTCGGCGCTCGCCACCACCCCGGCGAGCGCCGCGATCTTGTTGTTGAGCCGGATCGGGTAGTTGAGCGGATCCTGGTTGCTGCGGTTCTTCACCTGATAGATCTCCGCCTCGACCGCCGAGAGGCGGGCCTTGATCGAGTCGGCCAGCTGCGCGATACGCCGTCCGGCGTCACCCGGCAGACCGCGCGCCCGCGTCGCCGCGCCGTCGAGCTGCTCCTTCACATCGCGAATCCGCTTGACCGCGTCGTTCGCGGCGCTCACCCGATCGCGGATCCGGATGAGGAGATCGAACTGCCGCTGGTAGTCCTCGGGGCTAGCCGTCACGCGCGGATCCTTGTTCAGGGCGAAGCCCCGCGTCTGTGACCAGTCGCCGGCCGTCAGGCGAACCTTGTAGGTCCCCGGCACGGCGACCGGCCCCTGCGTGCCCCCCGCCCAGAAGATCATTCCGGCGAACTTGCTCGCCTCGGGATAGCGGAGGT
>JBGPOM010000230.1:0-4050 GCA_041488075.1 Gemmatimonadota bacterium | reverse complement strand
GGTGCGCGATCCGCAGCTCGACGAAGTACGCCGTGCGGTCGCCGTCACGGACGGTGACGGTGTAGTCGACCTTCGGGTTGGTGCGGTGGTACTGCTGGATGAACGCGTCGGAGTAGCCGGAAAGCGGCGTCTGCGGGGCGGCGGGTGCGGCGCACACGACCGCCAGGATCGCGCAGCAGGCGAGGAGCGCTTTCATGAGAGCCTAGATCGCGACCTGCACGACGCGGTCCTTCCCCGTTCGCTTCGCTTCATACATCGCCTGATCGGCGCGGCGCAGCAGCTCGTCGGTGTTCGCCTCGGGCGTCGTGCAGGAGACGACCCCGATGCTGGCGGTGACGGTGGGCGTGCCCTTGAACACGGTGCGCAGACCCGTGGCCAGGCGGTGGGCGGCCGCGTCGGCGAGCGGGGCGTCGGTCTCGGGCATCAGCACGGCGAACTCGTCGCCACCCAGCCGGCCGACGATGTCGGCCTGGCGCACCGAAGAGCGCATCGCGTCCGCCACGAGGCGGAGCACGGCGTCGCCCGTCTGATGGCCGTGCGAATCATTGATCACCTTGAAGTTGTCGAGGTCCAGGTAGAGCAGGGCGAGCGGCCGCGGGTAGCGGCGGTTGCGCTCGAGCTCCTGACTCAGCCTGGCGGCGAACGTGCGGCCGTTCATGAGGTTCGTCAATCCATCGTGGGTGGCCAGCCGGCCGAGCTGGATCTGGGTGTGGCGCAGCCGCTGCAGCCCCGCCATCGCGACGCCGAGTACGACGACGTACGTCCCCGCGTTCACCAGCCGCCACAGGACGGGCATCCCCTGGGGCAGCTGCTCCCACGCCACGACCTCACGGAACCCGATCGTCGCCGCGGCGAAGCCGAGCCCCCATGCGAGGCCCTCGGTCCACGTGACGAGCAGGACCGGCACGAAATAGAGGATGCCGAGCCGGATTTCGGAGGGCGTTTGGTGATTCGCCCAGTACACCCCGAGCGTCAGGGCGACGTAGGCCGCGAGCCGCACGGCGCGGCGCAGCGCCGGGGACGGGGAAATGGCCATCTAGTAGAGCGGCTCCGCGACGTGCTGCGGGTCATCGAGGACGAGCGCCTGCAACCCAGCGCCGACGGGAACGGCCGGCATGTCTTCGGGGACGATGAGCAGGGCGTTCGCGCGGGCCATGCTCGTGAGAATGCCGGAACCCTGCGGCCCTGTCAAACGCGCCGTGAGGGGTCCGCCCGGTTCGCCGGCTTGGACGATCGCCCGCAGGTAGTGACGCAGCTTGGGACCGAGCGTGATGGCCTCCTGGACCACCACCGGCACGGTGCGGCGGAACGGGAGCCCGTGGCCCGCGAGGCGGCGGATGGCGGGGCGCACGAACAGCTCGAAGGTGACCATCGTGCTCACCGGGTTGCCGGGGAGTCCGATCCAGGGCTTGCCGTGGAGCGAGCCGAAGCCGAGGGGGGCGCCGGGGCGCATCTGGACGCGCCACAACTTCAGCTCGCCGCCCAGCTCCTGCAGCACGTCGCGCACCAGGTCGTGCTCTCCGACGCTGACGCCGGCCGTGGTGACGAGGAGGTCGGCGCCCCCCTTGCGAGCCCGCTCCAGATGCTCGCGCAGGCTTTCCTTCGTATCGCAGGCGATCCCCAGATCGAGCGGCTCCGCGCCGGCGCGGCGGATCATGCCGTCCAGCGTGTAGGAGTTGGAGCTCGCGATCTTGCGGCCGGCCAAGATGTCGGCCTTCCGGTCCAGGTCCACGATCTCATCGCCCGAGCCCATGAACGCGACGCGCGGCGCGCGGTAGACGAGCGGCAGGTCGTGCGCGAGCGACGCCAGCACGCCCAGCTGGGCAGGCCCGAGGGTGGACCCCGCCGAGAGGGCGACGGCGCCCTTCCTGATGTCCTCGCCGCGGCGCCGCACGTTCTTCCCGGCATCGCGCGCGTTCCGGATCGCGACGCGGGTTTGGGGGAGGGCCTCGGTGTCTTCCTGGCGGATGACGCCGTCGGCCCCCTCGGGGAGGGGCGCGCCGGTGAAGATGCGCGTCGCCTGGCCGGGGCCAAGCGGTTTGCGGGGGAAGTGGCCCGCGGGGACGGTCTCGATCACCTCGAGGTCGATCGGCCCCCCCCCCGCGACGTCGGCGCTGCGCACGGCGTAGCCGTCCATCGCCGAGTTGTCCCACGGCGGCAGATCGAGGGGGCTCGTCACCTCCTCGGCGAGTACGGCGTCGAGCGCCGCGCGCAGCGGGCGGCGCACCGTGTCGAGCGGCTGGATGTGCCGGAGGATGAAGCGCGCGGCGTCGGCGGGCGTCACGGCGATAGGATCTTGGCGCGATCCCAGGCGAGGTTGGCGACGGTGACGAGCCAGGCGGTATCGCTGAACCGGAACACGGGGAACGGCGCGCGGAGCTCCGCGTCGTCGGTGACCATCGCGACCCAGTCGGCGGGATCGTGAGCGGCCGGGTCGAAGATCGGCTTGGGCCCCACCGCGCGGCGGTACACTTCGATCTTGGGGAGGGGAGCGCGCTTGAACCCCTCGACCAGCACGATGTCGGCGCCGGCCAAGTAGCGCCGGGCCAGCGTGACGGGATCCGACTCCTCGCGCGTGCGCTCGAACAGTACGCGCTGCTGCGGCGCCTCCATCAGCACGCGCTCGGCCTTGCCCTCGTGCCAGTGGCGCCAGGTGTCCTTGCCCTGCTGGTCCATATCGGCGGGGTGCGACCCGTGCTTGATGGTCATCACGCGGAATTTGCGGCGCGCCAGCTCCGCGGACAGCGCGACCAGGAAGGTCGTCTTGCCCGCATTCTTGAGGCCGATGATCGAGATCATCCGCGTCGCCGCCACACCGCCTCCGCCCGATCGAGATCCTCGGGAGTGTTCACGTTGAAGAACAGCTCGCCCGGGTCGCCGTAGCGCCGCACCTCCAGGAGGGGGAGGATACCGACCCGCACGTCGCCGTGGAAGGAGATCGCCTTCAAGTCGCCGGCGTCCAGGCGGCGCTCGATGGCCGCCCGGCAAGCGGGCCCGTACACCGCGCACAGGGGCTCCGCGCCACGCCGGTTGTCGCTTTCGGGGAGAAACGCGTCCCATCCCGCCGCGCCGGCGGTCAGGGCGCGCAGCAAACCTTCGTCCACGAACGGCATGTCCCAGGCGACGCACAGCACGGGTTCCGGGCCGGCGGCGACGGCGGTGTAGATCCCGCCCAGGCTGCCGCAATTCGGGCGGGCGTCGGGGATGGTGGTGAGGTCGGAGCGCCACGACGCGGCGTCGGGAGCGTTGGCGATGACGAGGGGTGGGGCGCCGGTCACGGCGGCGACGGCCTCGACGACGCGGTCGAGGATGCGGCGGCCGCCGACTTCGAGCAGGCCCTTGGGCCGTCCGCCGTAGCGGCGGGCGGCGCCGCCGGCCAGGACGGCCCCGCGCATCCTAGTAGCGCCGCCCGCGCTTTCTCTCGAGGACGACGTCGAGGCCGAGCGTCAGGCCGATGTGGTGGTAGCTGCGCGCGGCGACGGGGCCGACGCCGAGGGCGTTCGCCGGCCCCGTCAGGCGATCGAGCGACACCGCGACGTCGCGCAGCTCGAGGCGGAACTGGTAGCCGGGGCCGAGCCGCATCGTGAACCCCCCGGCCGCGCCGAGCATCAGCGACGTGCGGCGTGGGGTCAGGTCGGCGATGACCTGGCGCACGAAAGCGTTTCCGGCGCTGTCGGCGAACGCGCCGGCGACGTCGATCGTGCTGCCCGATTGATTCACGATGCCGATGCTGCCGCGCACGTAGGGGCTGAATACCCGCCGGGACGCGGCGCGCAGCGTCACGCCGCCGAAGATGGCAATGGCGCCGCCATTGGACGGCTGCGCCTGGATGTCGTCGCAGATCTGCTGATTCTTGTTCTCGGCGTCGGGGTTGTAGTAGACGCCGGCGCAGCCGCTCTCGGCCGGCAGGCCCAGGTAGGACATTTCGAAATGCAGCCCCACGTGCGGCGAAAGGAAATACGTCGCCGCGACGCCCAGGACGAGGCTCGAGCCGACGGAGCGGGACAACGCCAGCGTGTCGTACTGCGTCGTATTCAGGACCGTCAGCGG
>JBGPOM010000229.1:0-4063 GCA_041488075.1 Gemmatimonadota bacterium | reverse complement strand
CAAGTACACCGAGCTGGCCGACAGCTATAAGAGCATCCACGAGGCGCTGGCGCACGGTGGCTTCGCGAACGACGCCGGCGTGCGGGTCGACTGGATTGCCTCCGACCGCTTCACCGATCAGGAAACGGCCGGCGAGCTGCTCGCGGACTACGACGCGCTCCTCGTGCCGGGCGGGTTCGGGGTGCGGGGGGTGGAGGGGATGCTCGAGGCGATCCGCTGGGCGCGCGAGCACAAGCTCCCGTTCTTCGGCATCTGCCTCGGGCTCCAGACGGCGATCATCGAGTTCGCCCGCAACGTCTGCAAGATCGCGAATACGAACTCGAGCGAGTTCGAGCCGGAGTGCGAGAACCCCGTGATCGCCCTGATGCGGTCGCAGGAAGGCATCCAGGAGATGGGCGGCACGATGCGGCTCGGCGCCTATCCCTGCCGCCTGCGGCCCGGCTCGCGCGTGGCGCAGGTGTACGGCAGCGCCGAGGTGAGCGAGCGCCACCGGCACCGCTACGAGGTCTCCAACGCCTACCGCGACGTGCTGGCGGAGTACGGGATGCGCTGCTCCGGGCTTTCCCCCGACGGATCGCTCGTCGAGATGATCGAGCTCCCCGATCACCCCTGGTTCATCGGCTGCCAGTTCCACCCGGAGCTCAAGTCGCGGCCGATGCGCCCGCACCCGCTGTTCGCGGGGTTCGTGGGCGCGGCGCTCGAGTACCGGAAACGCCACGCTCGGCCCACCGCCACTGAGCGGGGCACCGCGGCCCAGCTGGCCGAGCTGACCGACTGACATGGCGGCGCGGTTCGGCGGGGGAAACGCCCCGTTTCTCGTCGCGGGGCCGTGCGTCGTCGAGTCCGACGACCTCAACCTTCGCGTGGGCGAGGCGCTGGCCGAGCTGGGCGCGAAGCTCGGCATCGCCGTCATCTACAAGGCGTCGTACGACAAGGCCAACCGCTCGCGTCTGAGCGCCGCCCGCGGCCCGGGCATCGACGCCGGGCTGCGCGCGCTCGACAAAGTCCGCGCGGCGACCGGGCTCCCGATCCTCACCGACGTGCACGAACCGGGTCACGTCGCGGCCGCCGCCCAGGTGGCCGACGTGCTTCAGATTCCGGCGTTCCTCTGCCGCCAGACCGACCTGCTCGTCGCCGCGGGAAAAGCGGGCCGCCCCGTGAACGTGAAGAAGGGCCAGTGGATGGCCCCCGAGGCGATGCGCGGCGCGGTGGAAAAGATCCGCGCAGGCGGCGCCCCTGAAGTCGCGGTCACCGAGCGCGGCACCTTCTTCGGCTACGGCGACCTGGTCGTGGACATGCGGAGCTTCGCGCGGCTGCGCGCCGCCTGTAGCGCCCCGGTGATCTTCGACGCGACCCACGCGGTGCAGCAGCCGGGGCAGGGCGAGGGCGGCGCGTCGGGCGGGGTGCGGGAGTTCATCCCGCCGCTGCTCTACGCCGCCGCGGCCGCCGGCGCCGACGGCTTCTTCCTCGAGACCCACCCCGACCCCGCGCGCGCCCCGTCTGACGGCCCCAATATGATTCCCCTCGATCAACTCGAGAGCATCGTCACCATCGCCGTCGATGTGTGGCACCGGATCCGGGAGGCGGTGCGTGCTTAAGACCGCGCTCGCCCGCCGCATCCGGCTCATCGGTCTGGACGTGGACGGCGTCCTCTCCGACGGGGGCATCTACATCGGGCGCGTGGGCGACCACACCGTGGAGCTGAAGCGATTTCACTCGCAGGACGGCAGCGGCGCCTGGCTGCTGCGCCGCGCCGGTATCACGCTGGTGCTCGCGAGCGGGCGCCGCTCCGAGGCCACGAGCATCCGCGCGCGCGAGATGAAGGTCGAGGAAGTGCTCGAAGACGAGACCGGCGGGGGGCGCAAGCTCGCGACCTTCGCCGCGATGCTGGCGCGCCGTGGCGTCGCCTGGGACGAATGCGCCTTCGTGGGCGACGATCTGGCGGACCTGCCCCTGCTGACTCGCGTGGCGCTGCCGATCGCGGTGGCGAACGCCGTCCCGGAAGTGAAGGCGGCGTCGGTCCTCGTCACGCGGCGCGCCGGGGGCGACGGTGCGGTGCGCGAGGTGGCCGAAACGATCCTCAAGGCGCGCCGCGTCTGGGACGACATCCTGCAGCAGTACCTGCAAGAGCGAGGCGATGTCGAAGCCCGATCAAGCCGCGCTGGTTGAGCGCGGCAGGCGTGTGCTCGCCCTCGAGGCGACGGCCGTCCGTCGGATCGCCGACGGCCTGGGGCCGGCATTCGCCCGCGCCGTCGAGCTGCTCGCCGGCGCGAAGGGCCGCATCATCGTCTCGGGCGTCGGCAAGTCGGGGCTCATCGCCCGCAAGATCGCGTCGACCTTCACCTCGACCGGCACGCCCGCCGCCTTCCTCCACCCCGTGGACTCGCTGCACGGCGACCTCGGCATCGTGGGCCGCGACGACGTCGCGGTCGTGCTCTCGAAGAGCGGCAGCTCCGACGAGCTGTTCGGGCTGGTGAGCCAGCTCAAGCGCCTCGGCGTCCCGATCATCGCCGTCACGAGCGACCTGGAGTCGCCGCTCGGCCGCCAGGCGACGGTCGTGCTCGACGCCTCCGTCACCGAAGAGGCCTGCCCCGAGACCCTGGCCCCCACGGCCAGCACCACCGTGGCGCTCGCCCTGGGCGACGCCCTGGCCGTCACGCTGCTGGAGGTGAAGGGGTTCCGCCGCGAGGACTTCGCCGCACTGCACCCGGGGGGCGCGCTGGGACGGAAGCTGCTGCTGCGGGTGGCGGACGTGATGCTGAGGCGCGATCTCCCGACGCTCACGCCGGACCGCCCGATGCGCGAGTGCGTCGTCCTCCTCGCCGAGAAGCGCGGCACCGTCGCGGTCGTGGACGGAGCCGGCGCCCTGGCGGGCGTCGTGACCGCGGGAGACCTCACCCGGCTGATGGAGCGCACCGACTCCTTCCTCGACATTCCGGTGGGCGAGGTGATGACCAAGCAGCCCAAGACGGCGACCGCGGACGAGCTCGCCGCGGCGGCGGTGAGCCTGATGGAACGCCACGGCATCATGGCGCTGCCCGTGATCGACGGGGCGGGGGGGCGCAAGGTCGTGGGGATCGTGCACCTGCACGACCTGATGAAGGCGGGGGCGGTGTGAGGGGAAAACTCGCGGTGTTCGCCCTCCTGCTCTCCGCCTGCCAGGGCGGCACGCGCCCGACGGCCACCCAGACCGTGCTCGATTCGGCCGATCAGGTGCTCATCGGCATGACGCATTACGTCACCGAGACAGGGCTGCAGCGCGCCCGGGTCCGGGCCGACACGGCGTACTTCTTCTCCGCCAGCCAGGCGGCGGAAATGCGCACCGTGCACATCACGTTCTACGACGTCACGGGCGCGGAGACCTCGACGCTCACGGCACGCGAGGGGACGTATCACTGGCGCACCGGCGACATGGAAGGGCGCGGCAACGTCGTCGTCGTCACGAAGGACGGGCGTACCCTGAAGAGCGCCGTGATGCGCTTCAACCAGGCCAGGAATGAAGTCAGCTCGGACCGCGCCTTCGTGTTCGAAGCGCCGGGCGGCCAGCACATCGAGGGCGACGGCTTCACCTCCGACCCCGAGTTCAAGAACCTCGTCGCCAAGCATCCCTCGGGCACCGGCGGCCAGCTGCGGCTGCCCAATCAATGATCGTGGCCGGCCTCGCGCTCCTCGCGCTGTTCCAGCAGCCTCCCCCGCCCGCCGACAGCGGCGGCCGGCCCTGCTCGATCGTGATCGATTCGATCGGCGGCAACTACCGCCAGCTCGTCCCCACGCTGGGTGACACGAACCGGTTCGCCGGCGGCGGCGTGCTGGCCCATTGCGAGGGCACCGCCAGCACGCTCGCCTCGGACAGCGTCGCGATGTACGGGCGCCAGCACCGCATCGACCTCGTCGGTCACGTCGTCATCCGCGACACCGCGCTCGCGCTCGACGCGAATTTCGCCTCGTACTTTCTGCGCGACGAGCGGCTCGAGGCGCGCAAGAACGTGGTCGCGACCAACCGGCGTAACGGCTCCGTGCTGCGCGGGCCCCATCTCGACTACTACCGGGCGGCGCGCGGCGT
>JBGPOM010000228.1:0-4072 GCA_041488075.1 Gemmatimonadota bacterium | reverse complement strand
CGAATTGCCGCGCGGGCGGAGTAATCGACGGCGAGGCGCAAGTCGAGCCGCGTGCCGCCGGCCGTGGCGTCCTGGGCCCGTTCGATGGCGGACACGAGCGGGGCGGGGAGGCGGTCGCGCCGGCCGATCAGGGTGAGCCGGACGCCCCGCTCGGCGAGCGGCGCGACTTCGGCGTGCAGGTAGCGGGCGAAGAGGCGCATCAGGATCGCCACCTCACCGGCCGGTCGCTTCCAGTTGTCGGCGGAGAAGGCGTAGAGGGTGAGCGCCGTGATTCCGAGATCCGGCGCTGCTGCGACGGCGCGGCGCACCGCTTCGGCCCCGGCGCGGTGGCCGGCGCCGCGCGGCAGGCCCCGGCGCGTGGCCCAGCGGCCGTTGCCGTCCATGATGATCGCGACGTGCAGAGAAGTACTTTGTTTCATAAAGTAAATCCCCAAAAAAAGCGAGCCGCCGTCAGCGCGCGCGCGTGGCGCGGATCAGCGCCTCCATGTGGTCGAGATACCGCTCCAGCGCGCGCCGTCCCTGGGCGGTGAGGCGGTATTCGGTCTTCGGCACGCGCCCCGCAAACGACTTGGCGCACGCCACGTACTCCGCGTCCTCGAGCTTGCGGGCGTGCACGCTCAGGTTTCCGTCCGTCGTCTGGAGCAGCGCCTTCAGCTCGTTGAAGCTGAGACTGTCGTTCACCGCCAGCGCGCTGACGATGCCGAGGCGCACGCGCTCGTGAATCAGCCGATCGAGCTCGGCCGTCCGCCGCTTCGCCGCCGCCTTCACCGGAGGCGGCTCATCCTGCGGCGCACGCGCCGCATTGGTCTTAGCCACCGTACCTCCGCGCGATGATCCAGCCGAACACGATGTGCAGGCCGCCGAATCCCACGGCCATGAACCACGGCCACCAGCGGGCCGGCGCGAAGAGCGCCGCGGCGCCGAGCAGCGTGAAGCACAGGCCCATCAGGGGCACGATGCGCACCGAGAATGCCCCCGCCGTGATCACGGCGGTGCCGTACAGCAGCAGCCACGTGCCCGGCATCGCCTGGAACAGCCCCGCCTGGTGCAACGCGATCGTGAGCAGACCGCCCACGAGGAGCGGCGGCAGGAAGGCGAGTCCGAACCGCCGGCTTGGCCCGGACAGCAGGGGGTCGTTCGCCGCCCGCGCCTTGCGGACCAGCGCCGCGCCGCCGATCGCGACCCCGACCACCGCCTCGCTGAGCCAGACGGCGAGCCACGCGGCGTCGGTCCGTTGCTGCGCCGCGACCCACGTGGCGACGAGCGCTGTCGCCCCCACCGCGACGACGCCCCAACCCGGCACGGCGATGAACGAGCCCGCACGCTCCATCGCGGCGCGGATGTAGCTCAGGTTGTCGAGCGCCCGGTCGTGCAGGGGCTGCGGGGCCGTCATGGAGACCAAGTTAGGCGTGGGGACGTGTCACTGTCAAGTACTTTGTAACACAAAGTATCATCGATCCTTGAGCCGCCGCGCGGCTACCCCCCGGTGCGCGATACCCGGCACCGAGGGGTGGGTGAGCTACTGCACGCAGTTCCCGTGCGGGTCGGGCTTCGGTTTGTCCACCACCACGCGGTGATCCAGGTTCGCCACCGCGAGCGCCACGTCGTGCACGAACTGCGCGACGCTGGTCATCTTGTCGTAGTCGATGTATTGCGGCTCGTCGGTCACCTGGTGGTAGTCGCGGTGGCCCCCGGTGGTGAAAAAGGCGATCGGAATGCCGTAGCGCGCGTACATGTAGTGGTCGCTGCGGCAATAATACTGCTCCGGATGCCCCGACGCGTCGAACTGGTAGTCGAACACGAAGGGCTGCCGCCGCGCCTTATTGACCGACTCAATCATGTCGCCGAGCTCGGTCGAGAGGCGCCGCGTGCCGATGAGCTGGAGGTACGCCGGCCCGCCCAGCACCTCATCCTCCGCCCGCCCGCGTCCCACCATGTCCATATTGAGCTGCGCCACGATCGAGTCGCGCGGTACGGTGGGATGGTCGGTGAAGTACTGCGAGCCGAACAGGCCCAGCTCCTCCCCGGTGTGCCACACGAAGAGCAGCGAGCGCTTGGGCCGGGCGCGGGTCTCGGCGAACGCCTGCGCGATTTCGAGCACCGACACCGTGCCGGAGCCGTCGTCGTCGGCGCCGTTGAAGATCGAGTCGGGCCGCGCCGGAGCCCCGCGGTGCAGGCTGTCCACGTTGACCCGGATCTGCGCCCGCTGCTCCTGGGTCACCTGGTGGTCGGCCGCCGCCAGCTCCATCCGCCGCATCGCGCCGTTGTAGGCGCGGAGCGAGTCGTGGTCCACGGGCGTGTGATCGAATCCGAGGTGATCGTTGTGGGCGCCGATGGCCACATACTCGCCGCGCAGGGCCGGATCGCTCCCCGGCAGAAGCGCGACGACATTGCGCGCCGGCGCCGGCGTCTCGGCGAACCCGAGCCAGCCGCGCACGGTCTTGCCGGCGGCGCCAGCTCGGACGCTGTCGAGCGGCGCGCCGAGCAGCGTCCGGGCGACGGCCGCGCTGACGTAGACGTACGGCGGCAGGCCGATCGTGTCTGGCCGCTGCTCGGCGTCTCGCAACGTGTACTGCGGTCGCTGGAAGAAGGCGAGCGCCCCCGCCGGGAACGACTCGAGACTCGCCACCGCGATGCCGCCGGCGGCGCGGTAACGCGCGAGGATCGCTCCGCGGTTGACCTGCGCGCTGGGCGGGAGATTCGGGCCGGACCGGACGCCGATCAGGACGAACTTGCCGGTGACTTGGTCGGGGGGGAGCATCGTGCTGTCGCCCCAGACCCCCGCGTACATCACCTGCGCGCCATCGAAGGAGCGCGTCGCGCGGCCCGGATCGCGCGGGATGTAGTCGACCCACGGACGCAGCGTGGCGCCGTCCACCGTGAGGCTCGAGCGCGGGTCGAACTCGCGCTTCACGAGCGGCACGTTCTGGAAATAGCCGCCCGAGTCGCCCGCCGGGACGAGTCCAAACCGCCGCACCTCGGCGGCCACGTAGGCGGTCGCCTTGAGGTTGTATTCGGTGCCCGCCGCGCGGCCCATCATCGAATCGTCCGCGTAGAGGTAGAGGCGGGTCATCAGGTCGGCGGGGGTGATGACGGTCTTGGTCGGCGCGGCCGCGTGCTTCAGCGGCAGCGCGGTCTGGGCCCGCGCCGGCTGCGCGGCGGCCAGCAGCGCGCCAAGGGCTGCAAAGCGAACGACTGCCTTCATCTGGACGGCCTCCAAAGAAGTGGGAGACACCGGGAAGACTGGGAGTAAGACGCTCCGCCTGACCGGATAGTTGCAGGCGGCGTGTCGGGATTGTGTCAGAGTCTGCGTCAAACCTCTCGGGGTCCGAGCGAGCGGGCGAGGATGCCGATTCCCGCGGCCTGTCCGCGGCGGCGCGGCACGGCGCGATATAGAAGAATGACGAGCACCCAGGTGAGCCAGCTCACGCGCTCGCTCAAGGACAGGGACCGCAGCATGAACCACGGTTGCGTCACGGGTGCCGTCCAAGGCAGCCACTCTCCCTGCAGCAACGCGAGGGGGCGGGCCACGACCCGGTTCGCGCGATAGCCGTGGGTTCCCGGCTGGGAGACGTTCCACACGCAGGTCACCTGCCCCCACCCGTGGTTGTCACTCGCCCCCACGACCACGAGGTCATGCCGCGCGGCGAGCGCCAACACTTCGCGCCGGACGGGGGAGGGGAAGCCGAGGGCTTTCGGAGCGCAGTTCACGATCTCGAACCCGTCCACTCCGGCGGCCACGAAATCGTCCAGGTCCTCGAGGTGATTGCGCCAGTACTCGGGGAGCGACGCGATGCCCAGGGCGCCCTGGCGCTCCAGCTCGGCGAACACTCGCAGCATCCGCGGTGTGCTCGTACCGAAGCTGTCCCGCGCGATCGGGTGCACCGGACCGAGGGCCACGACGTGCTGGCGGTACACGCTCCACTCGACGCCGGGGAGCAGCCGGATCGGCTCGGTGACCGGGAGATTGAAGATGACGTTGTGATCGGTGACGTAGCTCGCCGCGAATCCCTGGCGGGCGTGCCAGTCGGCGAGCCGGGCGTAGGTCCATCCGGGCCGGCCGTCGTGCGAT
>JBGPOM010000227.1:0-4075 GCA_041488075.1 Gemmatimonadota bacterium | reverse complement strand
GTATTGAGGAGTACGCGATCGACGATGAACCGCATGAACAGCGGCTCGATCATCTCCAGACCAGCGGCGAGCAGGGCGAAGCCGAAGACCGCGGCGGTCACGTACCGATACGGCCACAGCCAGCGCAGGTAGTCGCGCAGGTACTCGCGCCGTTTGCTCGGGCGCCCGGGCTCGGGCGGCGGCGCGGCCTCGTCCGCTTCGCCCGCGTCGTCCAGCCGCCGCTGCTTGTAGTCCTGGAGGAACTTCCGATACTGCTGGCGCGAAGAGGGGGTCACGCTCTACCGCACCTGCCGTTCATCGATGTGCGTCTCGGGAGTGAGCGTTCGGCGCCTAATGTAACGCGCCTACGCCGGCGTTACCACCGCGCCTTGCGCTCCCGAACGTCGACGTGGACAAAGGGGCCGTGGGCGGCCGTCGGAGCATACTTGCCGATACCCCCGATGAGGCCCTGCGCCTCCGGTCGGGCGGCCGCGGCATCGATCAGGCGATAGAGCACCTCGGCGTCGCGGATATCGCTGCGGCCGTCGCCATTCAAGTCGTCCATCCTGCCGTCCCCGTTCTCGTCGATGAAGATGTCCGCCGCCGCGCCCCATTGGTGCTGGCTGAAGCGCACGTTGCCGATCGACCGGTTGTAGACCGGGGTGCGGTAGCCGCTCATCACGTGCAACGTGGTCGCTCGATAGCCGGCTGCGTGCACGCGCTCGAGGACATACTCGAGGGCGACGAGCAGCCGCTCGTTCAGCACCACGTACCTCCGGGACCCAGTCGGCTGTTTGCACAGGAACTGCTTGAGTCGGAAGTGGGGGGAGACCAGGATGTCTTCGTTCTCCCGTGTGACCTCGACGAACCCCGCCGGCGGCCCCGAGCCGGCGAGCCCGCGAGGTGCCGTCTCGGGATAGCGGCCGATCCGATAGCCGTTCAGCATCTCACCCTGGAGCCGGTCGTAGGGGACCATGACGAACGCTTGCAGCGTGACCGAGTCGCCCCCGTCTGGAGCAACCACCTGGATGGGATAGAGGCCCGGCGCGGGCGGCGCTGTCCATTCCCAGCGCCCCCCGCCCCCCTTCATCCCGCCCGCCCTCGACCGCGCCACATAGCCCGATCCTAGGGCGCGCCCCACCACTTCGAGCGTCACGGTCTCGCCCGGGAGCACCGTCACCGCCCGCACCCGATCGGGCGAGACCACGTTGCGGTACCGCAGCGCGAACGCGACCGTCGCAGGCGGCTCGGCGGGCCCAGCGGCGGCGACGACCGTGAACGCGCCGAGCGCCAGCGCCGTGTGCGCGAAGCGAGTCAGCAAGGGTCGTGGGCTACGGCTTCGTGCCATGGTCGCTCGCCATATTGTGTCGATGGGTCGGATTCTAGGCATGGACACATACCGGCACGGCTCACTACAGGCAAGGCTCGTTCCGTGATAGCGATCCAGCGTATTATGCTATGGCACAACGAGTTACGGTCTATTCCCAGACCCGCAAGTGCAGCGCGCATCGTCAAGTTACTTGACAGTTGTCGACCCTTTGAACGCCGCAAAGCGTTGTCCTATATCGCGTTCCAGGCGTCAGGCCCTACATGGATGATTACTTGACAGTGTTCGGAATCTGGGTGCTGGAGGCGTGCTCATCCTTGTAGCTAGGCGTCCTCATCCTTCTGATGGACACCCGTAGTACGCACAAGGTGGCACATAGGTTCCGCCGGTGTCAACTACTCTATGCTGGGCGGGGGTGCTCGGAGGGCGGTGAGGAGGGGTGCGTCGCGATCGTGGATATCCCGGCGGAACTGGATCGTCCCGTCTCCGTCGGCCCACGCGGTCCAGTACAGCAAGTGGATCGGTATCGGCTCGGGCAGCGGCACGGTGCGGTCCACCGCATCGTCCAGCGCGAGCAACAGCGCGTCGCGATCCCAACGTGGATCCTGCAGCAGATACACGGCGAGCGCCATCGGGTACTGGATCCGGATGCAGCCGTGGCTGAAATCCCGCTGCGTTTCCTCGAACAGTGGGTGCGCCGGCGTGTCGTGCAGATACACGTGGTACTTGTTGAGGAACATGAACTTGATGCGCCCGAGGGCGTTGCGCGGCCCCGGATCCTGGCGCAGCTCGAAGGGGAAGTAATCAGGAGTGATCGTCGACCAATCGACCGTCGTGGCGTCGATCTCCTGGGCGTCGGGGCCCGAGTTCGGGAAGACCCGCAGTTTGTATTGCGCAAGATAGGATGGGTTGCGCCTGACTTTCGGGAGCAGCTCGTCCACCGCGATGTTGCGTGGCACGTGCCAGTAGGGATTGAGCACGAGGTACCGCATCGTGTCGCTGAGCACCGGTGTGCGATTAAAAGGTCGTCCCACCACGACCCGCATGGACAGCACGACCACCTCCCCCTCCACCACTTCCAGCTCGAACGCAGCGATGTTCACGATGATGTGACGCCGTCCCAGGTCCTTGGGCAGCCAGCGCCAGCGCTCGAGGTTCAGCTCCAACTGGTCCACGCGACGTTCCACGGGCACGTTGAGTTCGGCTCGGGTCGCGGCGCTCACCACGCCATCCGCGCCCAGGCCGTGGCGCCGCTGGAAGTGCTTCACGGCCTGTTCGACCGCCTCGTCGAACAGGTCGGCGTCCGGTTGCTCCGCCGGCCCCCCTCCCCCCGCGAGGTCGTCCTCCAGGCGCAGCCGCACGCGCAGCGCCGCTACGGCCGGGCCGCGGTCGCCGAGCCGCAGCGTCGCCCCGTCCGGGATGGCGGGCCAGCCGCCCGTGGCTGCGACCGCGCGATAGTCTGCCAGCGCCTCGCGCAGCCGTCGGTAGCCATGCTCTGGTGGATCCAGCGTCTCGAGCGTGCCGGCGATGTTCCCCGACGCCAGAGCCGCCTCGAGCACCACGGCGATGTCGGCGCTGCGCCGGTGCGACAGCCACTCCGGGCGGAGCGTTTCGGGATTCACCCGCCCCGCCAGGAGATGGGCCCCGTAGACCAGGAACGCGTCCGTGAGCAGGAGATCGAGCTCCGCCCATCGGTCGGGGGCGAGCGCCGGGCCGTGCTTGGCGTCGGCACGCACCGCGGCGAGCACGGCCTCGATGCCCGCGAGGTGGTAGTCCTCGGACCGCAGCCCCTCGAGGTCCGCCCGGCGAAGGGCGCTCACCAGGTCGTCGGCCAACTGGGTAGGGCCGCGCTCGTCGCTCCACGCCGGGCGGTACAGCCGCCGCTCGTAGAAACTGGGGAGCACCACGCTCGCATAGACCGGCTCGCCGCCCGCCCGGAGCTCCGTGACGACGCCGGCCTCCTCGATGCGCGTCCGGATTCGCTCCGCGACGAGCCCGGTGTCCGTCCGTGGCCGCGACCCGCAGGCCCCGAGGGCAGCGAGGCTGGCGCCGCTGAGCAACGCGCACGCCGTCAGGTTCAAGCGCAGGTTCGCCCGGGCCATGATGTTATTTCCGCACGACCGCCAGGAGCCCGTCGCGGACGCACGCCCACACAAACCCCGGGAGCGTCTCGTACGGCGTGAGCGTGTGGTTAATCGTGCCCTGGCGCGGCGGCGTCGCGGCGTCGTCGGGGTTGTTGGCGCGCACCTTCATCCAGTTTCCCATGAACGACGCGACGCCGCGCGCGGCGCGGCCCAGGAGCCCACCGCCGCCCAGGATCCCCCCCGAGCCCTTGCGGGTCACCGCCACCGACAGGTCGTTGTAGCGGGGCGTGATGGTGCCGTGCGCTACGCCGTTCGCGACCGTCGCGCTGAAGCTGATCCCCACGACCTGGCCGTTCGCGATGCGCAGGGGGAAGGTCTCCCGGATGAATGCGTTGAGGCTGGTCGCGGGCATGGCGCCGAGCGTTCCGCGGAACGTCATGTCGAATCGGGGCGCGTCGAGCGGCACCACGAACTGCACGTCCAGGCGCCCCAGGTTCTGGAGCTGCGCCGTGGCGCTGAGCGTCATCGGGTCGCCGGTCGTCCGCCGCCCGGCGAAATGGTGCACGTTGGCCGCCACGACCTCGAGGCGCGCGAAGGTCATCACTCCCGGCTGCGCCCGCCCCGCGTGGCGCTCGCGATACACGATCTCCCCGTGCCGCATCAAGACCGAGTCCACACTGATGGT
>JBGPOM010000226.1:0-4088 GCA_041488075.1 Gemmatimonadota bacterium | reverse complement strand
GGCACACCGGCGGGCTCCCCGGCTACGTGTCGCGGATCTCGTTGATTCCCGACCAGAAGCTCGGTATCGCGGTGCTCACGAACCAGGAATCGGGGGAGGCGTTCGAGGCGATCAGCTGGCGGCTGCTCGACTACTTCCTCGGCGCGCCCCCCCCCATGACCGACTGGGCGGCCGCGTACCGAACGCTGAAGCTGCGGGGAGATTCGGCGGTCGCGGCGGAGGAACGGACGGCGGCCGCGGCACGCGACACGGCTTCCCGCCCCTCACTGCCGCTCACCAAGTATGCGGGGACCTACCGCGATGCCTGGTACGGCGACGTCTCGATCGCGCTCGAGAACGGCAAGCTCGTGATGCGGTTCTCGCACACGCCATCCCTCACGGGGGACCTCGAGCATTTCCAGTACGACAGCTTCATCGCGCGCTGGCGCGACCGCGAGCTGCGGGCCGACGCGTACGTGACGTTCGCCCTGAAACCCGACGGGAGCATCGATCAGGTGAAACTGGCCGCGGTCTCGCCCGCGACCGACTTCAGCTTCGACTTCCAGGACCTGCTGCTCGTGCCGGCGTCAGTGCGCTAGCGCTTCGATCTCCGCGGCGGCTTTCGCGAGGATCTCCGCCACCTGCTTGCGGGCGGCATCGCCCGACGCCTTCCAGCCCGTGCGATAGACGGCCTTCACCAGCTGGCCGAGCGCACGGTTGACTTCGATCATCGACCCGCCGACGGTGCGCTCCACCGCTTCGGAGACGCGGTCGAAGATGTCTTCCACGACGTCCTTGTGCTCCTCGAGGAAGGCGCGGCCCGTGTCGGTGATCTCGTAGACCTTCTTGCCGTCCAGGTCGCGCGCGACGACGAGCCCCTCGTCTTCGAGCCACTGGAGGGTGGGATAGACGGTGCCGGGGGACGCTGAGTAGCAGCCGTGCAGCCGGTCTTCCAGCTCCTTCATGACTTCGTAGCCGTGGCGCGGCTTGTCGCGCAGCAGCTTGAGGATCACGTATTTCATGTCGCCCGCCTCGAACCACTGGCGGCGGCCGCCGCGCCCCTCGCGCCCGACGCGGAACCCCCACCCTGCCCACCCGAATGGCCGTGTCATGACACCCTCCATTGTCGATGTTACGTCACGATATTCAAGGACGATATATCGCGTCAAGGCCCTTCGTCACAAGTCATCATCCGGCTTGAGCTTGCACGTCCAGCGTCGGGCCGTACATTCTACTCCCCCTACCGTCCCGCGCCCTTGAGAGGAGCCTCAGATGGCTGTGCAGGTAACCCCGCACCCGGGCTGGGTGGCGGAACTCGACGCCGCGCTCGAGCCGAGCCGGCTGGCGATTCTCGACACGCCCGTGATCGTGGACGCGTCGGAGAACCAGCTGGTGGACGGCCAGATCCAGAACTTCCTGGTGGGCTTCTACCCGATCATCCGCGACTTCCCGCAGTGGCTGCAGATGCTGCTCGACCGCTCGCCCGACATGGGGCGGGAATTCTTCACCGACAACATCCGGGTGGAGCGGCGTCATGACGCCATGTGGCGGGCCATGGGAGACGGCTTCAACGTTCCCAAGAAGCGCTTCCAGACCCCGGAGCCGATGGCGCCGGAGGTGAAGCAGTTCCACGAGTACCTGACCGAGATGTGCCGCACGGCCCAGTTCGGCTCTGCGGTGTCGGCGACGAACTACGCCGTCGAGGGCGTGGCCCAGAAGATCTCCGAAAAAGCGCTGCGCGGCCTCGCCAAGAACGAGAAGATCGGCCCGCGCGGACGCTGGTGGCTCGAGGAGCACGCCAAGTACGACGACGAGCACCCGATTCACGCGCTCGAAATCATCAAGGACTGCGTGAAGCGCGGGCCCGATGACCCACGGGCGGTGACCGAGTCCGCGCTGAAGAGCCTCGCCATGATGCGTGACGCCATGGAAGCCACCTACCGCGCGTGAGCAAGAGCCGCCGTGTCTCGCCCGGCCGAGGGACGCGACCTCCTACGGCCGCCCCCAAGCGACCGCGGATCGACCTGCTTCAGGCCGCCGCCGACATTGTCACGGCGCTCCCGGACGCCGTGGTCGTGACGGGGCTGGACCGGCGTGTGCTGGCGGTGAACCAGGCCGCGGCCGACCTGTTGGGCTGGCCCATAGCGGAGGTCGTGGGCGAGGCGATCGCGGACCAGGTCGCGGCGGTGGAGCGCGAGCACGTGGCGGAGCAGGAAGACCGGGTCTTCGCCGGCGAGCCGCGGCGCTACGAGACCAAGGTCCTGAACCACGAGACGGGCGAGGAGCGCGACGTCGCGGTCGCGAGCGGTCCCTTCCGCGTGAACGACGAGTTGATCGGCACCGTCGCCACGCTGCGCGACATCACCGAGCCGAAGCGGGCGCAGGACGCTCTGTCGCGCTCCGAGGCCCGCTACCGCAACCTGGTGGAATCCGCCTCCGACGCGATCGTCACCCTCGACGCCAACGGCCGGTTCACGACGGTGAACCAAGCCGCCGAGATCATCTCGGGCTACCGCCGCGAGGAGCTGGTCGGCCAGTGGTTCGCGCCGATGCTTTCCGACGACGAGCTCCCCAAGGCGCTGGCGCATTTCCAAAAGGCCCTGGCGGGCGAGACGGGCCTGTTCGAAACGCAATTCTACCGCAAGGACGGCGAGGGCCGCACCATTTCGGTCACCTACTCGACCCCCCAGCGGGACGAGGAGGTGCTCTGCCTCATCCGGGACGTGACGGACCAGAAGATGCTGCAGGAGCAGCTCATCCAGTCGGAGAAGATGTCGGCGATCGGGCAGCTCGTCTCGGGCGTGGCGCACGAGCTGAACAATCCCCTGGCGGGCATCTCCGCGTTCGCACAGCTGCTCCTGGCCGAAAAGCGCTTCCCCCCCGATCAGCGCGCCGCGGCGGAAACGATCTACAGCGAGGCCCGCCGGGCCAGCCGCATCGTGCAGAACCTCCTGACCTTCGCGCGCCAGCACAAGGCGGAGAAGGGGCCGGCTGCGATCAACCAGGTGCTCGACGACACGCTGGAGCTGCGGGGCTACGAGCTGCGGGTCCGCGGCATCGACGTGCGTCGTGAGTACGACGAAGCGCTCCCCGACACGATGGGCGACGCGCACCAGCTGCAGCAGGTCTTCCTGAATCTCATCACCAACGCCGAGCAGGCGATGGAGCGCGCTGAGGGGCGCCACCACCGGCTCACGGTCCGCACGCGGCGCTCCGGTGACGCGATCCGCATCGAGATCGAGGACACCGGGAGCGGGGTCCCGGCCAATCTGCTGGAACGCATCTTCAACCCGTTTTTCACGACCAAGCCCACCGGCCACGGAACGGGGCTCGGGCTCTCGATTTCGCTCGGCATCGTACGCGAGCACGAGGGCCGCATCTGGGCGGAGAACGCGCCGCAGGGCGGCGCCCGGTTCGTGGTGGAGCTCCCGGTGATCGCGCCGCGCGCCGCGGGGGAGTTCCCGGCCGCGCTCGCGGCCCACCCGGTGGGCGACAGCCTGCACATCCTGGTGGTGGACGATGAGGCGTCGGTGCGGGTGGCGCTGCAGCGCTACCTGGCCGCCCGGGGCCACGACGTGGAAACGACGGCGAGCGGGCAGGACGCCCTGGGGTTGCTCCGCGCGGGTGAGTACGACGCGGTCATTGTCGACATGCGCATGCCGGACCTGTCCGGCGAACAGCTGTTCGAGCAGCTGCGCTCCGCCGACCGCGAGCACGCCGAGCGCGTGATCTTCACCACGGGCGACCTCGTGAGCGAGCAGATGCGGCGCTTCCTGGACGGCTCGGGCCGGCCTTGCGTGCCCAAGCCGTTCGAGTTCTCGTCATTCGACCAGGTACTGCCCGCGGCACGCCGCCGCACCTAACACCCTCACCCTTCGCTTCGAGACATGCGCCCAATCGTCTACTCGCTTCTGCTCCTCGTGTGCCCGGCGGCCGGCGCCGCCCAGACTTTTGACTTCTACGCCCGCGGCCCGTATCGCCCGGCGGTGCCCCGCCCCGAGGCGATCACCTGTTATGCGGCAGGCGACCAGCACACGATGTACGCAGTAATGCAACACTATCTCGACACCTTGGTCGCCACAGCCGGTGAGCGGGTGCGGATCGAGCGT
>JBGPOM010000225.1:0-4100 GCA_041488075.1 Gemmatimonadota bacterium | reverse complement strand
CCGGTCCACTCACGGCGCACCCGCTCCAGGCTGTCCCACAGCAGCTCGGCCCAGGCCTCGGCCTGGCCGCCCAGGTCGGGGCGCCCGATGGACTGCACGAAGAGGAAGTCGCCGGTGAGCGCCACTCCATCGTCGGCCAGGAGCGCGACGCTGCCGAGGGTGTGCCCCGGCACGTGCACGGCGCGGAGGGCCGCGCGCCCGAACGCGATGGTGTCGCCGTCGGCGAGCGGCTGATGCGCAAACCGTCCCGGCGTGGCGTCGTAGGGCGAGAGGGCGTCGTCCTCGTGCACGAAGTAGGGGACCTGCCAGCGCGCCGCCGCCCGGCGCGCGCCGCTCAGGTAGTCGGCATGCATGTGGGTATCCACGACGGCGGCGGGCGTCGCGCCGAGCTCGGCGAGGACCGCGTCGTAGCGCTCGATGTGCCGCCCGGGATCCACGATGAGCGCATCGCCGTCGCTGACCAGGATGTAGCTGAGCGCGCCCTTGCCCACACGGTCGAGCTGCACGACCGCTGCGAGCGACGGCGTGGGTGACAGGCGCCGAGCGACATAGACAGTTTCCCACGCCGCCATCCCCCCGGTCACCGAGAACGCCTCGTAGCCGCGCTCGCGCAGAAACGCGGTCGTTTGTTTGCTCGAGTTGCCGTGGTTGCAGATCACCGCGACGGGACGCGCCGGGTCCAGCCCCGCGTCGTCGAGCGATCGCAGCGCGAAGAGCTGGGAGTTCGGCATCGCCCGGAACTCGAGGGCGGCCCCCAGGGCGACGTGCCCTGCGGCGACCTTTTCGGGGGCGCGCACATCGAGCACTTGCAGGGGCTCGCCTCGGTCGAGTCGATCGGCGAGCTCCTGAGGCGGCAGCTGGGGAAGGGCGGGGTCGGGCACGGCTCGAATGTATGCGTCCGTTATTGCAGCGGCAGCGTCACCCCGAACATCAGGGCCACGATGTTCTGCGCGAGCGGGAAATCCCGGCGCTCCTTGAACGCCGTGTAACTGACCTCCACCCGAGCGCCCAGCTCGCCCACCAACGGAAAGCGGTACCCGGTGGCGACGTGCGCGCCGGCGAGCGCGAACCCGGGCGTGCCGGTCTGCGCGATGTAGCGAGCGTTGCCGCCTCCCGCGGCGTACCAGCCGCCGCGCAGCGCGACGTTGACCCGCGCGGAGACGTGGGCGCTCGTAAACACGCTGTCGCTGCGTGCCGTGCGGTGGGCGTCGACGTCCGTCTCGAGGGCAAACCTCCCCCGCAGTGGGATGACGACGTACAGCGTGGGGGGGATGCTCGAGCCCGAGCCGGGGAGGGCGATGAGGGTCTCGTCCACAATGATCGGGAACCCGAAGGCGCTCCCGTGCACGTGGTTGCGCGCGTACCCCCCGGCCATCCCGATGCCCAGGCGCCACCGCGGAGCCGTGCCTGCGGGCCGTCTCTGATCGGCGCCGCCTCCTCCGGAAATCCCCAGCAGCAGCGCATAGACGTTGAACGGCTTGGCGACGTCGCCGCCCCGCATCGAGGTCCCTTGCGCTTCCAGGCGCACGGTCAGCCCCCGCCGCGCGTGCAGGCGATAGCCCACAGCTGCGACGACGCCGACTTGTGTGGAGTGCGTCGCCCCCAATTCGGAGTAAAGCGCCACGCCTCCGGCGGCCGCGTAGAGCCCCGCGACGACGGCGACGTCGCCCCGCAGCGCCAGGGCCAAGTCCGAGCCGGCGATGAAGCCAAGTAACCCGGCCGCGTCGCCGAGCGAAAACTGCGACGCCGAAATGCTGGGCTCGACGGCAAGCCGCCGCGTCACGGGGATGATCGCGAACAGGGTCGCGTAGCTGGAGCCGTCGCCTGGCAGGTCCCACGAGTCGACTTGATCGCGGAGTCCGGTGCCCGTCGGCTTGACGCGCGCCATGCCGGCCTGAAAGCCGATTTCGGGCGTCCAGCGGCCCTGGGCGGCGGCAGCCGGGGCCGCGAGCGCCGCGAGCGCGAAGAGGGCCGGGAGCTGTCGCACGTCGGATCTCCACGGATGTGGGTGCCGGAAGCTCATCAAATCGGGCAGAAACGCCAGGGCTTGCGGCCCTCCCGTTTTTCGGACGGCCCTCTATATTGTGAATGAGTTCACAAGCCCACCAGTCAACGTCTCCGGAGGACATTCGCAATGCGTTTCACTCTGCTCACGACCATCGTCGCGCTGGGCGCCGTTGCCTGTAGCGGCGAGAAAAAGGCCGACCAGTCACAGGCCGCCGACCATGCGGGGATGGCGGCGCCGGCCGGTCCCGTGGTCGAGGTCAAGATGACGGGCAACGGCAGCACCATCGCGGCGTTCGAGCCCAGGACCGTGACGATCGCGCCGGGTACCACCCTGCGCTTCATCAACGTGTCGGGCGGCCCTCACAACATCGCGTTCTGGGGGGATTCGATCCCGGCCGGCGCGGCGGCGGTCCTGACTGCGGCGATGCCGAACAGCATCGACAACCTGTCGGGCCCGTTCTTGATGCAGCCGAACGAGAGCTACGACGTCTCGTTTGCCAACGCACCGAAGGGGACCTACAAGGGTTATTGCGTCCCCCACCTGGCGCTGGGGATGAAGCTCGTCATCACGGTGCAGTAGTCGGCCGCGCTGGACGATCGGCAACACGGCCCCGGGAGCTCTCTCGGGGCCGTCGCTTTTGGACCGGCGGGCGGACTAGCGCGTCGGCTGTTACATTCGCCCTCCCCGCCATGTCCGCCCTGTTGGAACGTCTGCGCGCCGCCCTGGCGCCCGAATACGACGTCGAGCGCGAGCTCGCGAGCGGCGGGATGGGAACGGTGTTCCTCGGGCGCGACACCGCGCTCGATCGACCGGTCGCGATCAAGATCATCCGGCCCGAGCTCTGGAGCGCGCAGGCCGCGGAGCGCTTCCTGCGGGAAGCACGAACCCTCGCGACGCTCAACCACCCCAACATCGTCCCGATTTACCAGGTGGGTGAGCGCAGCGGGTTCTTCTTCTACGTCATGGCCCATCTGGAGGGCGAGACGCTCGCCGATCGGCTCGCCCGGGGCACGCTGCCCAGCGATGAGGCAGTGCGGCTGTGCCGCAATCTGCTCGACGCGCTCGAAGCCGCGCATGCACGCGGGGTCGTGCACCGCGACATCAAGCCGAGCAACGTCTTCGTCGCGGCCCGCCGGGGGATCCTCACCGACTTCGGGATCGCCAAGTCGCTCTCCGATCCGTCCACCGGACTCACGGCGCCCGGGCAGGCCGTCGGGACGCTCGAGTACATGCCGCCCGAGCAGGCTGCGGGCCGCGAGGTCACGCCGCAGACCGATCTCTACGCCCTGGCCATGGTGATCTACGAGGCGATCGCCGGGCGACAGTGGTCGATCCACGACCGCCCTCCGGAGGTCGCCGATTGGTCGCGCGTGCCGCGCGGCGTGGCGCGCGTGCTCCAGCGGGCGCTGCGGCCCGATCCCCGGGCGCGTTGGGCGGATGCGGCGGCGTTCCGTCGCGCCCTGTGGGCGCCCCGGCCCCCAGCCTACGCGTGGCCCATCGCCGGCCTCGTGGCTGTGGGCGCAGTCGCCGCGGGGGTCTTCTGCGGTCCGCTCGGGCTCTGTGGGTCGCCCCCTCTCCCCCCCGAACGCGCGCCCTACGACCTCATGGTCGGCCGGTTCCAGGTGGAAGGGACGACCGATCCCGCGTTGGGGACGGAGCTCGCCTTCCTGGTGTCGGATCTCCTCGAACGCTTCCCGCGAATCGGTCTGGTGCCGAACGCCCTGGAGCGGGTGGGGGACTCGCTCGCCGGGCGGGCACCGCCGCCGGTCCGCGTTGTGAACCGGCTGGTCGGCGTCGTCACCCAGCGCGGTGAGACTCTCTTGGTCGATGTGCAAGTGCGGGATTCGCTCGATCGGCGGCTCCACAGCCACCGGTTCGACGGCAGCGTGGCCGACAAGGTCAATCTGGCCGACAACATCGCCATCTGGGTGATTCTGAGTGTTCGCCCCGCATTGAAAGACGAGTACGAGCCCGACAGCACCCTGCGCGGGCGCAACGTCGCGGCGCTGGACGAGTTCTTGAAGGGTGAGGAGGCGTTCCGCCAGGACGCGTGGAGCGAGGCGGAGCGGCACTTTCAGGAAGCGCTGCGGCT
>JBGPOM010000224.1:0-4160 GCA_041488075.1 Gemmatimonadota bacterium | reverse complement strand
GGTCGCGATGACGGCCGTGTCGGCCTGCCGCCCCATGGCGATTTCCTGATCTTCGCTGACCAGCATGAGCTGATTCGCGCCGGTGGCCGGATTTGTGGCGCAGCCGCTCGCGGCGAAGCCGGCGAGAAGCCAAACGAAAAGAGGCCGGGCGCTAATTTTCATCATGCTACATCTTGCGCGTGCGGGCTCGCGGGGAACATCACTCAGCGGGATGAAAGACGACTTAAGCTCCCGGGGGAGACTGCGGGTTTGTGGCGAATCGAACGAGCTAGCTACTTGGGTGGGTGCGGGCCTCCGTTGCCGCCGTTGCCGCCGTTGCCGCCGTAGTTGGCCAGCCACGTCACCCCCGCGGCTTGGCCCTCCACCGCCAGCGGCTCGGTCACGGAGAACACCGCATCGAGCCGCACCAGCTCGGCTTCCAGCCGGCGATTGATCGAGTGGTCCCGCCCGCTGGCGTCGTCGCTCACGATCAGGATGTGCGTGGCGCCCCGCTCCAGCACGAGCCGCCCCGACCAGGTGCGGTCGCCGCCGTGCGCCGCCGCGGTCTCCTCCTTCAGCATCGTGCGAATCGCGCTCAACCGCCCCGACGGCTGCGCCGGCGTGATCTGATACGCGTAAGCCCAAAGGATCTTCACCACCGCCCACTCCTCATCCGGAGCATGCAACCTGCCAAGAAATGCGGCCGGTCAACATCCTCCGACCGGATGAAAAGAGGCTTAACGCGGGTGGGGTGGCGCGCGCAGCGGCGGCGCACCGAACGAACTAGCTACTTGGGAGCAGGCGGTTCGATACGCGGCGCGCTGGTCCTGTGGGCGTGGGCGGCGATCTGGAGCCGGCTGTGCAAGGCCAACTTCTCCAGAATGTTGTGCACGTGACTCTTCACAGTGTAGGTGGCGATGTTCAGCCGCTGGGCGATTTCCTTGTTGCTCATGCCCTCGGCAATCAGGCCCGTAATCTCCCGCTCGCGCTTCGTCATCTGCACGGCTTCCAGCACGGCGGCGGTGCTGCGCTGGACGGCTTGATCCACGATGTGGGACAACAATGTTCCGGTGAGCGCGGCGGGAACGACATCCGCCCCCTGGGCAACCGATCGAATGGTCCTGACGAAATCCTCGATGGTCGCATCCTTCACGATGAAGCCGCTCGCCCCGGCCTTGATGAACCCAATGACGTCTTCGTGCGCCGGCAGCAGATCCATCACGATGACCTTGCTCTCGGGAGCTTCTTTCCGGACGCTCTCCACCAATCGGTGGCTGTCGTGACTCCCCAGGGTTGCGTCCACGAGCACGACGTGGGGCTTGGTCTCCAGGACCTGGAGCAGGCCGGCGTTCGCGCCCTCGGCGGCCGCGACGACCTTGAAGTCCGGCTGCGCACTCAGTAGGGCGGAGAGTCCCTCGCGCACCAGCCGGTTGTCCTCGATCACCAGCACGAGGATTCGTTTCGTCATGCAGCCGACCCCCCAGGATTAGGCATAACTTCTCAGATATGAGTGTATTACGCCAGATGAACGGGGAGTATCGGGAAAATCCCCGACACTCGCCCTCGATGCAGCCGCTACTCGGCCTTGAGCAGGCCGACCTCGACGGCGAAGCGGAACAACTGGGCGCGGCTCTTGAGGCCGAGCTTGTCACTCAAGCGCTTGCGGTGCGTCTCGATGGTCTTGACGCTCACGGCCAGGTGGTCGGCGGCTTCCTGGTTCGTATGCCCCTGCGCCAGCAACCGGAGCACCTCGGCCTCACGGGGGCTCAGCGGCCTGGGCTGCCCGGCAGCCGGCGAGTCGTGGGAGACGTGCCGGACCTCGTGACCCCGTGCCTGCTCGCCGGGACGCGTGAGACCCACGAAGGTACGGCCGTCGTGGACGGCGCGGATCGCGGTCAATAGCTCGACATCGGCCGCCTTCTTGACGATGTAGCCGGACGCGCCGGCCAGGAGCGCGGCCTGCATGGACGCCGGATCATCGTGCATCGTGAGCACGAGCACGCGGGGGCTCGGCGCGAGCCGCGCCAGCTCCCCGATGGTTTGCGAGGAGCGGGCTCCGGGCATCGAGAGATCGAACAGCACGACGTCGGGCGCGGTCGCTCGGGTGGTGAGGACCGTCGCGGGGCCGTCCGCGGCCTCGCCCACCACTTCCATGTCGGACTCGGCGCCGATGAGCAGCTTCAGGCCGGCTCGGAGGACGGCGTGGTCGTCGGCGATGAGCACCCGAATTTTCGGCATGCGCGCTACGCGCCGCGCACGGGAAGGTAGGCCGTGATCGTGGTCCCCGCTCCGGGCTGCGACTCGACCTCGACCGAGCCGCCGAGCAGGGCCGCGCGCTCCCGCATGCCCCGGAGGCCGAGGCGACCCCCGTCTCCCGGCTCGAAGCCTGCGCCGTCATCCTGCACACCCAACTCGACTGTCGCTTCGTCGCGCACGAGCCGAACGCTCACGCTGCGGGCGCCGGCATGTCTCGCCACGTTGGTCAGGGCTTCCTGCAGGACACGGTACACGGTGGTCTGCAAGAGCGGCGGCAGGGGCTCCGCATCGAGCCCCTCGATCCGCACGTCCACGGCGACCTCGTGCCGTTCGGCGAACTCCTGCACTTGGCGGGTCACCGCGGCGGCGAGTCCCAGATGGTCGAGGATGCCGGGGTGGAGCCCCTGCCACAGGCGTCCCACGTCGACCAGGGTTTGGGCGGTGGTCTCGCGGAGCCGCTGCGCCAGCTCGACGGCCTGCGCGACTGTTTGGGACCCCTCGATCGTCCGCAATCCCACGAGCAGCGCCGTCAGCGACTGCCCGGTTTCGTCGTGGAGCTCACGGGCGATGCGCCGCCGCTCCTCATCTTGGGCGGTCATCACCTGCTCGATCAGCCGGGTGCGGAGAGCGTCCTGCTGCTTGCGCTCAGTGATATCCCTGATCACCCCGACCACGCCGATCACGTCGGCGCTCCCCTCCGCATGCAAGGGCGCGAAAGAAACCGCCACCAGCACCGGGGAGCCGTCGCCCGCCCGGAAGGTGAGGTCGCCCCGCGAGTTCTCCCTGCTGCCCCCTTGGCGCAGAGCCTCGAACGCCACCTGCTCGGCGCGCGGCACGAACCGGTGCAGCGGCGCGCCGATGACGCGCGCGAGCGGCGCCCGCACGATGTCGGCGAACCGCCGGTTGCAATAGGCGATAACGCCGTCCCGAGTCAGGGTCACGGCGCCCTCGTTCATCTGATCGAACAGGATGCGGTAGGCCAGTTCGGCGCCGGCGAGGGTCACCACGTGCTGCCCGCCCGGTCGCTCGACCACCACGGCGTCCACCTCTCCCACCTGAATGGCGTGCAGCGTGTCCTCGGCCGCTCGGAGCCGGTTCCGCAGCTCTTCCAATCCAGCCGGAGGGCGGCGCGGCGTCTTGCGTTTCTTGATCACGGCGAGCGCTGACTACTCCCCGTCATCACGCGGCACCACATCCAACCCGATCAGGACGCGCTGCTCGTTCGAGAGATCGCCGATGATCTTGCGGATCGGTGGCGGCAGCGTTCGCACCAGCGTGGGGATCACCACGACGTCGTCTCGGCGCGCCAGATGCGGCTGCTTCAGGAGGTCCACCACTTCAATACGGTATCGGCCGGCGAGGTGGTTTTCGCACAGGCGCTTCAGATTGGCGAGGGCGGTGATCGATTTCGGCGTCTGCCCCGCCACGTACAGCCGCAGCCGCCAGGTCCGGTGCGCTCCGTTCTTCATTCCACCCTGCGTCGGCGGCTCGGCTTGGGATTGCCGGCACGCGCTCGCTGTTGCTGGACGCCCCGGGCTGCCCCGATGGCCACGCTCCCGTCGGCGCGGCGGCTGACGTCCACCAGCGTGATGCCGCGGTCGGTCATCACGAACTCGCGGACCTGGTTCGAGTGGGCCATGCCCCGGGCCTTGACGATCTGGATCGCCCGATTGCGCTCGCCATTCGCTTCCAGGTTCCCGAGCAGCATCCAGACGTCCATCAACAACGACACACCGAGGTCGGTCCGCTCGGCCGCTCCGCCCCCCTCGGTCAGCGAAGTGAAGAGCGCGGTGGTCTGCCGGAGCTTCATGAAATCGATGAGCCGCGCGAGCATGGCCTTCACTTCGATCTCGCTGCCGACCGCGATCATGTTGGTGACCGGGTCCACGACGACCACCCGGGGCCGCCAGTCCTCGATGAGCCGG
>JBGPOM010000223.1:0-4184 GCA_041488075.1 Gemmatimonadota bacterium | reverse complement strand
CCGGCGCGATTGAGCGGGACGCGCACGATGCGCGACTGCTCGGCCAGCGCCTGGAGGATCGCCTGGCGGATCCACCACACGGCGTACGAGATGAACTTGATGCCCTTGGTCTCGTCGAACTTGTGGGCCGCGCGGATCAGGCCGAGGTTGCCTTCGTTGATCAGGTCGGAGAGCGACACGCCCTGGTTCTGGTACTTCTTCGCCACCGACACGACGAAGCGCAGGTTCGAGCGCACGAGTTTGTCGAGGGCTTCTTCTTCTCCCACCCGGATGCGCTGGGCGAGCGAGACCTCTTCCTCACGCGTGATGAGCGGGTACTGGCTGATTTCGCGCAGGTATTGATCCAAAGAGCCCTCGTCGAACGATGCCCGCTTCGCTGTGTTCAGTTGCATGGGCTGGTCACTCCTCCAAAAAGGAACGACGCCCTACGGAACGTGAACGCTGCCACTCCCGCCAGGGAATAAGAAAAGCCGGTCAGCGGATCAGCGCACCGAGCCGGTCCCAGCGAATATCCGTCAGCCAGGGGAGCGGATCCCGCGCCCCGCGATCGTAACTGAAATAGACGACGAGGGGCCGGCCCTTCACGGCGCTCTCATCCACGAAACCCCAGTAGCGCGAATCGGCCGAGTTGTCCCGGTTGTCGCCCAGCACGAAGTACTTGAACTGCGGCACGCGCAGCGGGCCCCAGCTGTCGCGCGTCGGGTGATAGTGCTGCCGCGCCTCCGCCGTTCGCTCCACGAGGAAGCCGCGCTGCCAATTGAACTCTGTCTCGAAGTTGTCGTGCAGCGGATCGATGCGCTGCACGTACGGCTCGTGCAGCGCCGTGCCGTTCACGTAGACCTGCCCGGCGCGCATCTCCACGCGGTCCCCCGGCGCGCCGATCACGCGCTTCACGTAATTCAGCGTCGGATCCTTCGGGTACGCGAACACGATGACGTCGCCGCGGCTCGGCGTCCCAAAGCCCGGCAGCCACAAGTGCGTGCCGGGGATCTGCGCACCGTACACGGCTTTGTTCACGAACAAGAAATCCCCGGCGAGCAGCGTGCGCTCCATGCTGCCCGAAGGAATCTGAAATGCTTCGATGAGGAACGTGCGAATGATGAGGAAGAGGATCAGCGCCATGCCGAGCGAGCGCATCCAACTGTCGAACCAACGCGCCAGCCTCGACCGGCGGGTTTCGCGGGGGGGGGGCGGGAGGACCGGCGGCGCGCTCACCGCGCCATGACCTGCCCAAGGAGCCCCCAAGTTGTGCATGCATCTTACGTTAGCGAGGCGCCCCGCACGGCGCAACGGTCACCGCCCACCCGCGCGCCACCCCCCACTCCCGAATTCGGACCCGGAATTGGTCGGCCGGGTCCGCGTGTCGCACCCGGGCGGCGAGACAGCGGGCGTCGCCCTCCCGCTCGACGCGCACCCACGTGACGACCGTCCCCTCGATTCCGTCGAGTGCATCACGCTCGAGCGGCACTCCGCCCCCGCCCGTCGCCAGGATGACGACCACCGACTCGTGCTCCACGCCCCGACGTTAGCGCCGGACGGCGTGACGGCCATCACCATTCTACTGCACGTAGGTGTCGATTTGCGCGCGCTGCAGGGTCCCCGAGTAGTCCACGTACACCACCTTGGTCTCGGAGTAGAAGTCGTAGACCTCCCACCCCCCTTCGCGGTGGCCGTTGCCGGTCTGCTTCACACCGCCGAAGGGGAGATGGGCCTCCGCCCCGATCGTCGGGGCGTTGACGTAGGTGATGCCGTTGTCCAAGTCCTCCATCGCCCGGAACGCGGCGTTCACGTCGCGGGTGTAGATCGAGCTCGAAAGGCCGTACACGACGTCGTTGTTCACGCGCACCGCCTCGGTCAGGTCCTTGACCTTGATCACGGAGAGCGCCGGGCCGAAAATCTCCTCCTGCTCGACCCGCATCCCCGGCTTCACCCCCGCGAACACCGTGGGCTCGTAGAACCAGCCGCACTCGAGCCGCTTGTCCCCCGGAATCCTGCCGCCGATCGCGACCGACGCGCCTTCCTTCCTGGCGATCTCGACGTAGGCCCCCACTTTTTGGCGCGCCTCCTCGTGGATCAGCGGCCCCACCTCGGTCTTGTCGTCCAGGCCGGGACCCAGCCGCAGCCGTTCGGCGCGGTCGCACACCATCTTGAGAAAGCGATCGTGAATCTTGTCCTGTAGGACGAGACGGCTCGTCGCCGTGCAGCGCTGGCCCGTGGTTCCGAACGCCCCCCACAGCACGCCATCGAGCGCCAAGTCCAGGTCCGCATCATCCAGCACGATCATCGCGTTCTTCCCGCCCATCTCGAGCGACAGCCGCTTGTGCATCTTGCCGCAGGTGGCGCCGATGATGGAGCCGGTCTCGGTCGAGCCGGTAAACGAGATCACGGGCACGCCGGGGTGCTCGATCATCGCCCGCCCCACCACCGACCCCTGGCCGTGGACGAGCTGGACCACTTCCGGCGGCAGCCCTGCCTCGATCAGCACTTCGACGAGGAGATGGCCTGTGTGCGGTACGTCCTCGGCGGGCTTGAAGATCACGGCATTCCCGCACAACAGCGCCGGGAACATCTTCCAGGTGGGGATCGCGAGCGGGAAGTTGAAGGGCGTGATCAGCCCCGCCACGCCGATCGGGCGGCGGTAGCTCATCGCCCACTTGTTGCGCAGCTCGGAGGGCACCGTGCGGCCGAACAGACGCCGCCCTTCGTTCGCGGCGTAAAACGCCGTGTCGATCCCCTCCTGCACGTCGCCGCGGGTCTCGGTGAGCACCTTGCCCATCTCCCGCGTCATGGCCCGGGCGATCGCTTCCTTCCGTTCGACCAGCAGCTCGCCCACGCGCTGCAGCACCTGGCCGCGGATCGGAGCCGGCGTCTTGGACCAGCGCGCGAAGCCGCGCTTGGCCGACTCGATCGCCTTCAGCATGTCGGCCGACCCCGAGCGCGGGAACTTGCCGATCACGTCGTTCCAGTCGGCCGGATTGCGATTCTCGAATGAGTCGCCGGTCGAGGGGGCGACCCACTCGCCGCCGATGAAATTCTTGAACGTCTCGAGCATATCAGGGCTCAGGGCAGAAGAACGGCGCGGCGGTCTTGGCATAGCCGACGCGCGGCAGGATCTCGCGCGCGGCGAGTACGAGGCCCCAGATCACAAGCATCTGGGACAGGAGGTGCGCAAAGCCGAGGCGCCGGCGCCACGAAGAGAGACTGCTCCAGACGCCGGCGACGATCAGCGTCGTGACGCCGATGAGGTAGAAGATCAGCTTGAGGCCGCAGCCGTGGGTGTACGGCCACGCCAGCATGCCGATCCCCAGCAGCACGCCGAGCCCCACGCGCATCCACGTGCTGATCCACTCGCGGCCGCGGGCCGGAGGCGCGGCCGGAGGCTTCGGGCCCGTCCGCACCGTCGGCACGCCGCGTCCCAACGTCGGATCGGCCTCCGGCAGCTTGGCGAGGAGCTTGTCGACCGCCCGCATCTCGCGGTCCCAGTCCCGGTCCTTCTCCTTGTCTGCCACTACGCCCCTCCCTCCCGGGCCAGTCCGTAGCGCTCGATCTTCTTGTACAGGTTGCTGCGCGGCATCTGCAATGTGCGCGCGGTCTCCGACACGTTCCAGTCGTGCTCCTGGAGCTTGGTGAGCAGGAAGGCCCGCTCGGCGGCCTGCTTGAACTCCTCAAAGGTCCCAGACCGGAGCCAGGCCGGGCCGGCCCCACCATCGCCCGCCCCCTTTCCGCCCCCCCCTCCCCCACCCGCCGTCCCGACCAGCCGTTGGACGTCGGCCTCGGTGACGCTGGCGCCGGGCGCGAGGATCAGCAACCGCTCCACGCCGTTCTTGAGCTCGCGGATATTGCCGGGCCAGTCGTGCGCCGCGAGCCGCTGCACGGCGGCCGGCTCCAGCTCCTTGGGGGGCAGCCCGTCCCGCCGCAGCTCCGCAGCGAAATGCGCCACGAGCTGCGGAATGTCGCCGCGCCGCTCGCGCAGCGGCGGCACGTCGATCGGTACCACGTTGAGCCGGTAGAGCAAGTCTTCCCGGAACCGTCCCTCGCGGATTTCCTGCTCGATGTGCTTGTTCGTCGCGGCAATCACACGCACGTCCACCGTCAGCGTCTTGCCCGATCCGACGCGCGAGATGACGCCCTCCTGCAGCGCGCGCAGCACCTTGGCCTGCGCCGAGAGACTCATGTCGCCGACT
>JBGPOM010000222.1:0-4197 GCA_041488075.1 Gemmatimonadota bacterium | reverse complement strand
GCTGGGACCCACCGTGCAGCGCGCGAGTCCGATCGACGGGTTTCTCGAGACGGGGTGGTACGACGCAACGGACTCGATCGCCGCGCCCGTCCGGGTGAAGATCAGGCTGTGGGCGGATCCCGACGTGCCAGGGAAGTCGCGCGTGACGGTGGAAGCGGTCTACCGGCCGATCGAGGATCCGTCACGGATGTCGCGGGATCTGGAGCGGGCGGTGCCGGAGAACTCGGCGGGCCTACGGCTGGCGGAGCGGTTGCTGAAGGCGCTTAGCGAAAAGCTGGGGACGACGAAGGAGTAACCAACCCCTTCACCCATTCTTCCATCTGGGGCAGATCCAGCACCGCATCCCGGCACGGCCCGTTGGGGAGCTGCATCGTGAGGCCGAGCACGGGGAGCTTGCCAGCGACGTCCCGCAGGCCGGTCATCATGTCCCGCTCGCACGCGACCGCGACTACCGCGCGAGGGCGACGCTCGCGGATCACCCGCCGGGCGAGCTGGCCTCGCGTCGCGACGAACACCGGCACCTCGTAGCGCCCCGCGATCTCGAGCACGCCGTCGAGCGCCTGCTTGGAGAGGCAGCGCGGGATGAGCACCAGCAGCTCACCCTTCCCCACCTTCCGGCCCCGGCGCACCGCCAGCGTGTTGTAGATGTCGATCGCGGCGTGCTCCACCCAGTCGCGCTTCCCGAAGAGACGAGCGACGAGCGACGTGTAGTTCATCAGCTGGAGGTAGGGCCCCCGCTCGAGCAGGCGCTCGGGTAGGAGGTTGCGCCCACTGTAGAAGGAACCCGCGGCGAGCCCCCACCACACCACTTTGACCAGGATGGCTGCGCCGAGCACGATCCAGAGGGCCCGTGGCAGCGCTGGCGAAATTCCGGCGAGGCGCGGCCCGATGAGATATAGAAGAAGAGCGACGAGCCCCGAGGAGAGGGCGAGAGTCAGGGCCGCAAACCGGAAGAACAGGCCCGGCGGCGCCGAGAAATCGCCGCCCCCCGGCAGCGGCTTGCCGTTCCACTCGTCCCACTCGTGCCCCAGCCGCCGATCCACTTCGATGTGAATCAGCTGGGCGCGGGAAGGAGGCGTGGCGGGAGGAGCCGACGCGGCAATGGCCATAGACGAAGGAAGCTACCCCGGCGAACTTCCTGACACCAGACACGAGCGCACCTGCCCCTTGCCGCCGAAACTCCTCACCGACGCCCGCACCCGCGCCGCCTACGCCGAAGGGGCCGGCATCTATCGGATCGTCCCCGCGGCGGTCGCGATTCCGGCGGACGTCCCGGAGCTGGCGGCGCTGGTCCGCTGGGCGGCGGAGACCCACACCGCCCTCGTCCCCCGAGGCGCGGGGAGCGGGATGCCGGGCGGGAACGTCGGCGCGGGCGTCATCGTAGACCTGAGCTGGGGATTCACCGATGTGACGGTGGATCCCCACGCCCGAATCGCGCGGGCCGGCGCATCGGTCACGTGGGAACAAGTCACCGCGGCCGCCCAGCCCTACGGCCTCCGCCTCCCCCCCGATCCCTCCTCGGGCGCCTTCGCGACGAGCGGCGGCATGGCCGCCACGAACGCCGCGGGGCCGCGATCGGTGCGCTACGGCAGCGTGCGAAACTGGATCGACGCGGTGGAGATCGTGGGTGCCGATGGCGAAACTCGGACGGTCAAGAGGGGACAGGGGACTGGGGACAGGTATGCCCTGACACCTGACACCAGACACCTAGTCTCGCGCACCTTTCCCAGAACTCGGAAGAGCTCGAGCGGCTACGCGCTCGATCGCTTCGCCGAGTCGGGAGACGAGCTGGACTTGCTGATCGGCTCCGAGGGGACGCTGGCGTTCGTCACCGCGGTCCACTGGCGCCTCGATCCCATCCCACCCGACCTGGCCGGCGTGGCGCTCGGCTTCACCGACCTCGCCGCCCTCGCGGACGCCGTGCCATTCCTCGTGTCCCTGAACCCCTCGGCCGTCGAGCTGCTCGACCGCACCCTGCTGCGGTTCATCCCCGATGCTCCGGACGTCGCGGGCCTGCTGCTCGTCGAGTTCGAGCGCGAGACTTCCCCCGCGGCCCGGGGCGTCGTGGGAGACGCCGTGCGCGGATTGAAGCACCAGGTGCCCCACGTCGAAACGGCCGTGGACCGTGCCGGGCTCGAAAAGCTGTGGGAAGTGCGGCGGCTTGCGTCCCCCGCCTTGGCCCGCCTCCCCGCCTCGCAGCGCTCGCTCCAGGTGATCGAGGACGGGTGCGTCCCCTTGGAGCACCTGGGCGACTACATCGCGGGGCTGCGCGCGGCGGCGGAGCGCCATGGGGTCCCGGTCGCGATCTTCGGGCACGCCGGCGACGGGCACGTGCACGTGAACGCCCTCCCCGACACCACGCGGCCCACCTGGCGAAAGACGGTGGAGGGGCTATTCAACGAGGTCGCCGATCTGCTGGTCCGACTCGGCGGCGTCCCCGCGGGCGAGCACGGAGCCGGTCGCCTGCGCGCCGGGGTGCTGGAGCGCTTCTACCAGCCCGCGGTGATGGAGGCGTTTCGCGACGTGAAGCGCGCCTACGACCCGCTCTCCATCCTCAATCCCGGTGTTATTATTCCCGCGGCCGATTGGGCGCCCCTCGCCGCACTCAAAGTGGGCGACGACGCCGCCGCGATTCCCGACGACATCGCCGCCCGCTTGCGGGACGTCGAACGCAGCGCGGCCTGGGCCACGCCGAAACTCGATTTGGCTCGATAGCTCCCGACACCCGACACCCGGTACCCGGCCCGATGGAGATCTTCCGCGACCCCAGAGTCACCCTGCTCGCCCGCCCGGAGTTCGTCGAGCCCGAGCACTTGAAGGTGCAGTGGCGCGGAGCCGCGACGGACGGCGAGCGGCTCGCCGAGTACGCCGGCCGGCTCTGCTACATGAGCCAGCACAATCCGGTCAATCGGACCACGTCCGAGTACCTGGAGAACATCAAGAAGCAGGGACACGGGTCGGTGCTGGAGCACGCGGTGTACGTCCTGCTCATCGAAGGCATCTCCCGCTCCTGTTCGCACGAGCTGGTGCGCCACCGCGCCGGGTTCGGCTACTCGCAGATCTCGCAGCGCTACGTGGACGAATCGCACGCGGCGTTCGTGCTGCCGCCCGCGATGCTCGGCGACACGGCGCTCGAAGCGGAGTGGGAGCGGCAGGTGGCCGAGGCGCAGGCTGCGTACGTGCGCGCCGTCGAAGGCTTGATGCACCGCTACGAGTGGGTGACCGACAAGGTGCACCGGCGCAAGCTGGCGCGCGAAGCGGCACGCAGCGTGCTGCCCAACGCGACCGAGGTGAAGATCGTCGTCTCGGGAAACGCGCGCGCGTGGCGCACGATGCTCGAGCTGCGCTGCGGCGAGGGCGCGGAGCTCGAGATCCGCCGCATGGCCGTCGCGTGTCTGCGCGTGCTGCAGCGCGAGGGAGGCTCGCTCTTCTCCGACTTCGAGATCTACGTCGCCGACGACAAACAGGAGGCCGCGCGGGTCGCTTACCACAAAGTGTGACGCGAAAAAAAATCCCCACTTCCCTATTGCGTATCTCGCCCGCAATACGTATTCTGAGACTGGACAACGCGTTGCCGCTTTTCAGACCGCACGACTGAGCGGCCTTTTTTGTAGGAGGTATCCCGAGACCACATGCGTATCGGTCTCGCGTACAACGAGAAGCCCGACTCCGCCCCTGCGTCCGATGAGTACGCCGAGTGGGACGACGCATCCACCATCACCGGGGTGGAGCAGGCCCTTGGTCTCTTCGGTACAGTCGTTCGGTTGGAAGCCGACGCGTTCTTCCCCCAAAAACTCTCTCTCGCCCGCCCCGACATCGTCTTCAACATGGCCGAGGGCACGAGCGGTCTCGCCCGCGAGTCCCACGTCCCGGCGATCTGCGAGTACTTGAGCATCCCCTACACCGGCTCCGATCCGCTGACGCTCGCGCTGGCGCTGCACAAGGGACGCACCAAGGAGATTCTCGCCTACCGCGGCGTGCCCACCGCACCGTTCCGCGTGATCGAGCGGCCGGCGGACCTGGATCGCATGCCGCTGCCGTTCCCGCTGTTCGTGAAGCCGGTCGCGGAGGGGTCAGGTAAGGGCATATTCGTCAATAACTTATGCGACTCGCGCGGGCTGCTCGCGGAGCGCGTCCTCTTCCTCTTGGAGCGCTACGCGCAGCCCGTCCTGGTCGAGACCTATCTCCCTGGCCCCG
>JBGPOM010000221.1:0-4214 GCA_041488075.1 Gemmatimonadota bacterium | reverse complement strand
TGCCCGATCACGAGGGGAGGGCGCAGCCGCCCCTGCGCCCAGGTATCCCACTCGGCGATGTGCAGGTCCGTGCCGCACACGCCGGCGTGGCGTACGGCGATGAGCACCTCGCCCGGTCCCGGGGCCGGCTTGGGGACGGTCGTGACGGTCAAGCCGGGGGCGCGCTTCTCCTTGACGATCGCTTGCATGCGCACGGGGAAATCGGGGAAATAGGGAAGGGGGAAGGGGGACGGGTTAGAAGATCGAGCGCGTGAACCCGCCGTCCACCTGGAGCACGGCGCCGGTAATATAGCTGGCCGGTTCCGAGGCGAGGAACGTGACCGCCGCGGCCAGCTCGTCGGTCCGTCCCATGCGGCCGAGCGGGATGTCGGCGACCATGTCGCGCATCACGTCCTGCGGGGCGCGATGCTCCCGCTTGGCGCGGGACTCGGTCAGCTCGGCGATGCGCTCGGTGGCGATGAATCCGGGGCAGACGCAGTTCACGGTGATGCCGTCGGCGGCGACCTCGTCGGCGAGCGCCTTCGCGAAGCCCAGCACGCCGGCGCGGGCGGTGGTCGAGAGGATGAGTCCGGGGAGGGGCTGCTTCGCGGCCACCGACGCGAGGCAGATGATCCGGCCCCACTGCACCTTGCGCATGATCGGCACCGCGGCGGCGGCGAGATGGATCGTGGAGAGGAGGTTCAGCTCGATCGCGCGCTGCCACGCCTCGCGCGGCTGATCCTTGAAGGGCGCCGCTGCCGGCCCGCCCGCATTGCAGAACAGGATATCGAGGCGGCCAAACTCCTCGACGACGCGATGCACGAGTGCCGTAGCCTGCTCGGGAACCGAGACGTCGGCGGGGAACGGAGCATTTGTGCGCCCATTGATCGCAACCCGCGCCCCTTCATCCGCGAGAGCCTTGGCGACCGCGCGGCCTAGGCCGCGGGTCGAGCCGCAGACGAGCGCGACGCGCTGCGCGAGCCCCAGATCCATGGCTAGACGGCCGCCGGCACCCGCGCCGGCTCGATCCGGATCGCGCAGACCTTCAGCTCGGCCATCTTCGCGTAGGGATCGAGGATCGGGTTGGTGAGCAGGTTGGCCGCCGCCTCGCGGAAGTGGAACGGGACGAACACCTGGCCGCGCGCCACCCGGTCCGACACGCGGCACGCGGTGATCATCGAATTGCGGCGCGACGTGAGCCGTACCAGGTCGCCCTCCGCCACCCCCAGCTCGGCGGCGTCGGCGGGATGGATCTCGACGATCGCCGTCGGCTCGCGGGAGTCGAGCCCCGAGGCGCGGCGGGTCATCGTGCCCGTGTGCCAATGGTACAGCTGGCGGCCGGTATTCATGACGAACGGATAGTCGTCGTCGGGCAGCTCCGCGGGGTCCGTGTACGCGACGGGCACGAAGGTGGCCTTGCCGTCGGCGGTGGGGAACGCGTCCGCGAACAGGAACGCGGTGCCCGGATGGTCGGCGGTCGGCACGGGATACTGCAGCCCCGCGCCCTCGAGCCGCGCGTAGGTGACGCCCGCCCAGCTCGGCGTGACCCGCGCGATCTCGGCCATCACCTCTTCGGCCGTGCGGAACGGCGTCGGCAAGCCGAGCCGGCTTGTGAGATCGATCAGGATGTCGAGGTCGCCCCTCGCCTGGCCGGGCAAAGCGACCGCCTTGTGGGAGATCTGGATGCGGCGCTCGGTGTTCACGAACGTGCCCGTCTTCTCGGCGAAGCTCGACGCGGGCAGCACGACGTCGGCGTAGCGGGCGGTCTCGGTGAGGAACAGGTCCTGTACGGCGAGGAACTCGAGCCCCTGGAACCAGTGCTCGGCGTGGGCGATGTCGGGGTCGGAGATGATGGGGTTCTCGCCCATGATGTACATGCCGCGGATGCCGCTCTCGGGCTTCACGACCTCCGTGACCATCAGGCCGCTCTTGAGCGACAGCGCCTCCGGCGCCACTCCCCACGCCCGGGCGAAGCGCTGCCGCACCGCGGGGTCGCCGACCGGCTGATAGTCCGTGTAGACGAACGGGATCGCGCCGACATCGGAGGCGCCCTGCACGTTGTTCTGGCCGCGAATCGGCAACATCGCGGCGCCCCAGCGGCCGATCATCCCGCACGTGAACATCAGGTTGAGCAGTGAGGTGACGATGTCGGTGCCGTTGGCGTGCTGGGTGAGCCCCATCGCCCACAGCGTGCTGGTGTTCGGCCCGCGCGCGTAGATCTCCGCCGCGCGGCGGATCTTCTCGGCGGGGATGCCGGTGACTTTCGCGCCCTTATCGAGCGTGTAGGGGCGCACGGCCGCCCGCACGCTCTCGAAATCGTGCGTCCGCTCGGCGATGAAGGTCCGGTTCTCGAGTCCCGACGCCAGGATGTGGTTCAACATGGCGGAATAGAGCGCGACATCGGTGCCGGGCTGGATCTGCAGGTGGATATCGGCGCGGCCGGCGAGCTCGGTGCGCCGCGGGTCCGCCACGATCAGGGTCGCCCCGCGCTCGTGCGCGCGCTTGATCGCGGCGCCGAAGACGGGATGCGACTCCGTCGTGTTGGCGCCCCCGATGAAGATGACGTCGCACGCCTCCTCGATCTCGCGCATCGATCCCGACGCCGCCGACGTGCTGATCGCCCGCTGCATCGCCGCCACCGAGGTCGAGTGGCACAGGCGCGTGCAGTGATCGACGTTGTTCGTGCCCAGCGCCCCGCGGAACATCCGCATCATCAGGTAGTTCTCTTCGTTCGAGCACTTGGCCGACGAGAAGCAGGCGAGGGCGTCGCCGCCCCGCTCGTGCTTGATGCGCGCCAGCTCCTGCGCGGCCAGCCCGAGCGCTTCCTCCCAGGTCGCCTCGCGGAACGGTGCGTACCAGTCGGCCGGGGTGGCGACGCGGTCGCGGATGTCCTGATCGAGCCGCTCGAGCAGCGGCAGCTCGCGCACCGACTTGCCGGTCGCGCGGGGGGGCGTCCCAGGCTTCGACTGCTGGCCCTCTCCCTCGATGCTCCGCCACGGCCCGCCGCGCCGTTCGGCGCCGCCCCCGCCCTTCCAGACCCAGCGGCCGCCATCCTGTACCCACCCCTTCCGCATCAGGGGGACCGTGAGGCGATCGCGGTGTTGCGGGAAGTCGTAGCCGAACCGGCCCTTTACGCACGTCGAGCCCTGGTTCGGCGTGTTCAGCTCGATGTTCGGGGAGGTGACGCGCAGGACCTGCTCGTCCGCCACGTGCAGGTCCACCTGGCACCCCACGCCGCAGTACGGGCAGACCGACCGGACGATCCGGTCGGGGTGGCGGATCTGCTCGGGGGCGAACCGCTGCCGCGGCATCACCTCGAAGATCGCGCCTGTGGGACAAACGCGGACGCATTCGCCGCACCAGGTGCACCCCGCCTTGTCGGGGTCGCCGTCGGCGCCGACGATGATCTCGGCGTGCTCGCCCCGGAACCCCACGTCGAGCACCCCCACGACCTGGATGTCTTCGCACGCCCGCACGCACCGCGTGCACAGGATGCAGGTGGACATGTCGTGGCGGATCATCGAGTCGCCGGGCCGCTCGTCGCCCGAGCGGAGCGGGAGGTCGCGGGCTTCGACCAGCGTCGGTGTCACGCCGTAGCGCACGACGTAGCCTTCGAACTCGTTGCGGGGGCTCACCCTGCCCCCGTTGCGCAGGTGATCGGCGGGGTAGCGTTCCAGCAGCAGCCGCAGCACGCCCTTGCGGTTTTCGACCGCCGCATGCGACTCGGTCGTCACGACCATGCCGTCGGCCACCTTGGTCGCGCACGCCGGGAGCAGCTTCGGCTGGCCCTCGACCGATACGAGGCAGATGCGGCAGTTGCCCACGGTCGGCAGCTTCGGGTACCAGCAGAGCGCCGGGATGTCGATCCCGGCGGCCCGCGCCGCGTCGAGGATGGTGCGGTCCTCCTCCGCGGTGACGGTGCGGCCGTCGATGGTGAGGCCAGGCATGCGGGGAATAGATACGGCGCGGGTGACGAGTTGCAAGGCTAAGCAAACGGGGCCGGCATCGCGCCGGCCCCGTCGTGCATCAACGTCCGATCAGCTCAGCGGGGGTCGACCGGCAGGTGCCGGTGCGTGTGGTCCCCGTTCTCTCCCTCGTCGGTGAACCAGCAATAGGCCCAGATCTTCGCGGGGCGCAGCACCTGCTGGCCGGCGCGCAGAATGATCCCCATCGGCTCGTCGTCGAGTACTAGCGGGAGGCTGGTCATGCCGTCATGCAAGAGCAAGCAGCCTGCC
>JBGPOM010000220.1:0-4224 GCA_041488075.1 Gemmatimonadota bacterium | reverse complement strand
GCGCGCGGGGGGGCCGCGAGCCGAGGGCGGCGACGCCGGCGTCACCGCGCTTCGTCGAGCTGCGCCTGCCGCCGCGGCCCCTCGTGGCGTCGCCGCTGCCGACGGGGCCCTCGGTGGAGTTGGTTGACGCACGCGGCGAGAAGCTGACGATGCGCCTGGGGCCGGGCGCGGGACTCGACGTCGTCGGGCTCGCCCGCACCTTCTGGGCGCGCTGAGGTGATCCAGATCACGCCGCACATGCGCGTGCTGGTGGCCGTGGAGGCCGCGGACTTCCGGTGCGGCATCGATGGGCTGGCGCAGCGCTGTCGGGTGTCGCTCCAGGCGGACCCCTTCACGGGGACCGTGTTTGTCTTTCGCAACCGTGGGCGGACGGCGATCAAGCTGTTGGTCTACGACGGGCAGGGCTTCTGGCTCTGTCACAAGCGCCTCTCGAAGGGCCGGTTCCGCTGGTGGCCCGCGGGGGGAGAGGAGGCCGCGCGCGGGCTGCAGGCGCACGAGCTGCAGGTGCTCCTCTGCGCGGGCGACCCCTCGGCGACGCACGCCCCGCCCGGGTGGCGCCGCGTCCGCGCGTAACGACACCGAAGCGACCGCTTGCGTTCCGTCGCCGGTTCTGGTACGTAGAGCGGTGTGGACGTGCTGCTGCGCTACCGCGGGCGGGCGATCACCCTCGCCGACGTCGCCTTCATGCGCGAGTTGGTCACGCGCCATCCCGAGGCGAGTCGGCGGCGGCTCTCCCAGCACCTGTGCACGGCGTGGGGGTGGGTGCAGGCGAACGGCGCGCCGCGCGACATGGTGTGCCGCGGGTTGATGCTCGCCTTGGCGCGCGCGGGGCACCTCGCGTTGCCGCCGGTGCGGCGCCGACCGGGCAATCCGCTGGCCCGGCGCTCCCGGCCGCGGCCGGTGGCGGTGGATTGCACGCCGCTGCGCACGAGCCTGCCCGAGCTGGGGGCGCTTGGGTTTCGCCAGGTGCGGCGCACGGTCGAGGAGCCGGTGTTCAACAGCTTGATCGAGACCTACCACTACCTCGGCTACACCCAGCCCGTGGGCGAGCAGCTCAAGTTCCTCGTGTCCGCGGGCGGGCGCCCGATCGCGTGCTTCGCGTGGAGCTCGGCGCCGCGACATCTGGGCCCGCGCGACCGCTACCTGGGCTGGTCGGCCCCGGCGCGTCGCCAGAATGTGCGCTTCCTCGCGTACAACAGCCGCTACCTGATCCTGCCCTGGGTGCAGGTCCCGCACCTGGCCTCGCACCTGCTGGGCCACATGGTGCGGCGGCTGTCGGCGGAGTGGGAGCGGGTCTACGGCCATCCGGTGTACTTCGCGGAGACCTTCGTGGATCCGGCGCGGTTCCGGGGCACGTGCTACCGCGCGGCCAACTGGAGCGTCCTGGGGCGCACGACGGGCCGGGGCCACGCCGACGTCACCCACCGGGCGAATCGATCCCGCAAGGACGTCCTGGGCTATCCACTCGTGCCGGACTTTCGCGCGCGTTTGACGAGGACGACCTGAGCCGACCGCGCCGGCCGCCGGCCGGACCGCGGCCGGCGCCGCCGCCCGGACCGCGGCCGGCGCCGCCGCCCCCGACCATCGACTTGCGGGTCGACGAGCTGCGCGCGATCGTCGAACGGGCCAAGGTGGCCGCATTGAGCCCGGCGGACCACGCGACGCTCACGGCCGCGGTGGACACGCTCGCGTTCCTCACGGCCGAACTGCAGACGAAGCAGACCTCGCTCGACCGCCTGCGCCGCCTGCTCTTCGGCGCGCCGACCGAGAAGACGCGCACGATCGTCGGCCCGGGCGCGGCGCCAGAGGCCCCCGGCGCCGGGGGGAGTCCGAGCGCCGAGGCCGGCCCGCCCGCGGCCGGCGCCCCGCGCCCGGGCCACGGGCGCACCGGCGCCGCCGCCTACACCGGCGCGGACACGGTGACGATCGCGCACCCCACGCTGCATCGCGGCGATCACTGCCCCGGGTGCCCCACGGGCAAGATCTATCCGCTGGCGGAGCCGGCGACGCTGGTGCGGATCACGGGGATGGCCCCGCTCGGCGCGACCGTGTACGCGTGCGCACGCTGGCGCTGCAACCTGTGCGGCGAGGTGTTCACCGCCCCGGCGCCCGAGGGGGTGGGCGACGCGAAGTACGACGCGACGGCGACGAGTATGGTCGGGCTGCTCAAGTACGGCTGTGGGCTTCCGTTCCATCGCATCGAGACCTTGCAGCGGGGCCTGCGGATTCCACTGCCGGCCGCCACGCAGTGGGAACTCGTGCGCGAGGCCCTACCGCAGCTCGTGCCCGCCTGGGACGAGCTCCTGCGGCAGGCGGCCCAGGGCGAGGTCGTCTACAACGACGACACCACGATGAAGGTCCTCGCGCTCACCGCCGAGCAGCGGCGCGCGGCCGCCGCCGACGAGGAAACCGACGCGCGGACCGGCGTGTTCACGTCGGGCATTGTCGCCACCCGCGCCGGCCACCACATCGCCCTGTTCTTCACCGGCCGCCAGCACGCGGGTGAGAATCTCGCCGACGTCCTGGCCCAGCGCGCCGCCGACCTCGCGCCCCCCATCCAGATGTGCGACGCGCTGGCCGCCAACACCACGGGCGACTTCGACACGATCCTCGCCAATTGCCTGGCCCACGCGCGCCGCCGCTTCGTTGACGTGGTCGACCCCTTCCCCGCGGAGGTCCGGCATGTGCTCGAGACCCTGCGCGAGGTCTACCGGACCGACGCCCTCGCGCGCGAGCGCGCACTGTCACCCGAGGAGCGCCTGCGCCTCCACCAGACCACGAGCGGTCCGCTGATGGCCGGCCTCGAGACGTGGCTGCGCCAGCAGCTCGACGACCACCTGGTCGAGCCCAACTCGGGCCTGGGCGCGGCCATCGCCTACATGCGCAAGCACTGGGCGACGCTGACGCTCTTCTTGCGCGTGCCCGGCGCGCCCCTGGACAACAACGTGTGCGAGCGCGCGCTCAAGAAGGCGATTCTGCATCGCAAGAACGCCTTGTTCTACAAGACGCTTGCCGGCGCCCGCGTCGGCGACGTGTTCATGAGTCTCATCCACACGGCCGAGCTCAACGGTATCGCGCCCTTCGAGTACCTCGTCGCACTCCAGCGGCATCATCAGGCCGTCGCGCTCGATCCCACTGAGTGGCTGCCGTGGAACTACGAGACGACCGTGACGGAGTTCCAGGCGCGGGCCGGTCCCTCCCGCTGAGCCGCGCCGGCCGAGCTCAGCCTCGGTACTACGCTGTACCTGACCTGCCTTCCCGACCCGATTGGCCGGGGTCTACGCACCCTTGCCGAAAGGACATGATTCTCAGGCCTGCCCAGGGAGCCGTCGCTTCTCAGTCGTCACGTTCAACAGCGATGGAGACATCTCCCCATTTAGCCAGAAGTGCCCCACCCTGATCTGGCCTAGATGCAGGAATAGGCGCCACTCGGGCTTTAACGGCCACACCCATTTGTCCGGTTCCATATAGTTTCGCAGATGCATCCGTGAATCATGAATGGTCGTCAACCACTGCTTCTTTGACAAGAAACAGGCGCCCACGCCCGAAGTGTTGGCGCCCATCCTGCGCGTGATGGCCGCGATTGCCTTCGCAGAAGTAAGGTGGTAGATGAGCCACCCTGGCAAACCGTCAATCAACCACCCGTTGTACATGTTCTCGAACACCGAAACCCTGCCACGTGGTGTCATCAAGTTTGTGAGCATAGTCAGAGTAGCTAGCTGGTTTTGCCGTGTCAGTACGTAGGAGTCACTGACCAGATGATGCAGAAGCCAGTGCACGCAAATGACGTCGAACTTGGCATTGATGCGACCGAGATTCTCGACCGAGTCGCAGATCACGGTTTTGCGTTCATGGGACAGGTTTTTTGCGAGCAACACTTCAGAGTTATCGAGGATCGTACCTTTTGATCTCGGATACTGTAGAAGGAGGCGGTCTCCAAACTTGCCGTTGCCACCACCGACGTCAAGGAAGGTGAACTCCCCGTCCGGGAAGTCTCTGTCGATGTACGCCTTCACTGCATCCCAGCGGCCACCCTCGACGTACTCGGTGTCAAAGGCCTCGACCTGCGAGTCGTCAAGCTTCTTGATCGCCTCTGCCCCTTGGTTGTTCATTCAGTCTCCTTAGCCTCATTCGAGATCCGCGGCTGACCAATATTCTCCGTGTACGACAAATGGGCAGGGCGAAAGTTATCAATGATTTTGCCCCCTCAGCAGAATCTGTGGG
>JBGPOM010000219.1:0-4224 GCA_041488075.1 Gemmatimonadota bacterium | reverse complement strand
CGTCTTCCGCTTGCCGGGCGGCACCCACACATCGAGATAGCGCGGGTCGGTCGCGACACCCTGTACGGGACCGGTCTTGCCCCAGAAGCTCCCGCACACCACCCGCACGCGCGTGCCGTCGTCGTCGGTCACGTCGGGGATGTCGCGGGCCGGCACGTCCTGGTAGCGGGGCGCGGTCATCTTGAGCGCGGAGGGCAGATTGGCCCACAGCTGGAACCCGTGCATCCGGCCGCGCGGATCGCCCTTGGGCATCTCCTGATGCAGGATCCCGCTCCCGGCCGTCATCCACTGCACATCGCCGGGCCCCATCTCTCCCTTGTTGCCCAGACTGTCGCCGTGGGCGACCGAGCCGGCGAGGACGTAGGTGATCGTCTCGATCCCCCGATGGGGATGCCACGGGAAGCCGGCGAGAAAGTCCTCGGGGTTCTCGTTGCGGAAGTCGTCGAACAGCAGGAAGGGATCGAACTCCTGGGTATTTCCAAAGCCAAACGCGCGGCGCAGCTTGACGCCCGCCCCTTCGATGGTGGGCTTGGCTTGCACGATCCGCTTGATCGGTCGGATGGACACGGGTGCTCCTCCATAGGTACGGCCTACGAACGCCGCCGCGGCGCGTCCAGTTCCGCCGGCCCTCCTACGGCGTCACGATACCCGCCCGCTTCACGTAGTCCAGCCGCGGGAACGCACGCGCGAGGTACGCATTCCCCTCCGTCTGGATCCGCGACTGATCCGGCCCTCGTCCCCTCGGCGCTCCTTCACCGTATTCCGCGTACAAGCGATCCACGACGTCCATCCCCAGGGCGACCTGTCCGAAGGGTGCGAACCCCATCGCGTCGAGCCGGTCGTTGCTGCCGAAATTGATGAACACCTGGGTCGTGCGCGTGCCGGGGCCGGCCGTCGCGAACGACACCATGCCGCGCAGGTTGGTGCGGCGGACCGGGTCGTCGGGAATCCGCTGCTCGCGCCACGCCGCGGCGACCGGCGGATCGCCGTGGATGCCGAACTGCACCATGAATCCCGACACCACCCGGAAGAACCGCGCGCCGTCGTAGTATCCGGACCGCGTCAGGTTGTAGAAGCGATCGGCCCCGCGCGGGGCCCAGCGGCGCTCGACCGCGATCACGAAGTCGCCCGCGCTCGTCTCGAACCGGGCTCGGAAGCTGTCCGGTGCCTGCGCGGCAAAGGCCGGGCTCGTCGGTTGGTGGAAGTCCGCCGTGGCGGCGGCGGCGGCCGGTCGCTCGCCGCCGCGGCAGGCGGCGAGGCACAGCGCGATGACGACAAAACGAGGGTACATTGGGGCTCCGTGGCAGTGAAGCAGGCAAGATACTGAGCAGTCTGGAAAGTAGGGAAGGTGCGATGAGGCGACGGCGCCCCGGGCGCATTATCTTGTGACCCATGGCTGACAGCGGCTCCTTCGGTACCGGTCCGAACCGCCCCTCGCGCGGTTCCGGCGCCTTCACGGTGCACCTGGCCGACGAGCTCGACGTGTATTTCAACGAGGTCGGCCACGGCCGCCCTGTCGGCTTCGTCGCCTCCCCCAAGTGGAAACCCCGCACCGACGTCTACGAGACCGACACCGAGCTGGTCGTGCACATGGACATCGCCGGGATGCGGGCTGAGGACTTCACCGTCGAGTTCAACGAGGGCATCCTCACGATCTCGGGCGAGCGCACCGCGCGGCGCGAGGGCAAGCGCCACTACCACGCGATGGAAGTGCGGGTGGGCCCCTTCGAGCGCCGCTTCCGCGTCCCGGTGCAAGTGGATCCGGCCTCGATCCGCGCCAACTACGAGCAGGGGTTCCTCGAGATCCGCTTCGCCAAGCAGCCGCCGCAGGCCTCCGGAGCGCAGTCGGTGAAGGTGACCTAGTGGAGCGCCTTCCCGTCCTGCCGCTGGGCCAGCTCGTCGTCTATCCCCACGTCGTGCTGCCGCTGGCCCTCACCGACCCCAGAGCCGTCCAGCTCATCGACGAGGTCATCCAGGGCGAGAAGCGGCTGTTGCTCGGCGTCGTGAAGCCGGCCGGCGGCATCGAGCCGCCCGAGGGTGCGGTGATGGCCACCCTCCCCGACCAGCTGTACGACATCGGGACGCTGGGCGCCGTGGTGCGGATGCTGAAGCTGGGCGACGGCTCGGTGCGCGTCATGGTGCAGGGGCTCGAGCGGGCCCGGCTCCAGGGTGTCGCGCAGGGCGAGCGCTACCTCATGGCGGACTACCAGCCGATCACCGAGAACCTGATCGAGGACGCGCGCACCGAGGCGCTCAAGCGCACCGTCATCGCGCAGTTCTCCCGCGTGATCGACATCGCGCCCTACCTCGGGGCCGAGCTGCACGAGGTGCTCGCCGGCATCGCCGAGGCCGGCAAGCTCGCCGACTTCATCGCGGCCAATCTGGACCTCGCGCTTCCCGCCAAGGCGGAGCTGCTCGCGGTAGACGATGTGACCCGCCGGCTCGAGCGTCTCGCCGAGTTCCTGGCGCAGGAGCTCGAGGTGCTCGAGGTGGGCACGCAGATCCAGGAGAAGGTCAAGACGCGGCTCGACCAGAACCAGCGCGAGTACGTGCTGCGCGAGCAGCTCCAGATCATTCGCCAGGAGCTGGGCGAGGACACGGGCGACGACGAGCTCGACGAGCTGGCCCAGCGGCTCGAGCAGGCGGAGCTCTCACCCGAAGCGGCCAAGGTGGCCGAGCGCGAGCTCAAGCGGCTGCGCCAGATGTCGCCGCAGTCGGCCGAGTACCAGGTCGCGCGCACGTACCTCGACGTCTTCGCCACGCTGCCGTGGACCAAGGTATCGCAGGACCGGCTCGACCTGAAGGCGGCGCGGGAGATTCTCGATCGCGACCACTACGACCTGAAGACCGTCAAGGAGCGCATCCTCGAGTACCTCGCGGTGCGCACCCTGAACCCCGACGCGAAGGGGAGCATCCTCTGCTTCGTGGGGCCGCCCGGCGTCGGCAAGACGTCGCTCGGCGTGAGCATCGCGGAGGCGCTGGGACGCAAGTTCACGCGCGTGTCGCTCGGGGGCGTGCGCGACGAGGCCGAAGTCCGCGGCCACCGCCGCACCTACGTCGGCGCGATCCCGGGCCGCATCCTCCACGCCCTGCAGCGCTGCGAGACCCGGAACCCCGTCCTGATGCTCGACGAGGTGGACAAGATGGGCTCCGACGTGCGCGGCGACCCCACCGCCGCGCTGCTCGAGGTGCTCGACCCCGCGCAGAACTCGACATTCGTGGATCATTATCTCGAGGTGCCGTTCGACCTCGCGGGGGTGATGTTCATCGCCACCGCGAACAGCCTCGCCCCGATCCCGGACCCGCTGCTCGACCGGATGGAAGTGCTCACGCTGATCGGCTACACGCCGGCCGAGAAGCTCCAGATCGCGCGGCGCTACCTCTTGCCGCGCCAACTGAAGGAGACGGGCCTCGGCACCGAGCGGGCGAGCGTCGCCGACGGGGCGCTGGAGCGATTGATCGCCGAGTACACCCGCGAGGCGGGCGTGCGGCAGCTGGAGCGCGAGATCCAGGGTGTACTGCGCAAGGCCGCCCTCGAGGTCGTGGAAAAGAACGCGGCGATGGTGAAGATCTCGGCCAAGAACCTGGAGAAGTACGCCGGCCAGCCGCGCGTGCAAAGCGAAGTGGCGGGCCGCGCCCCCGAGGTGGGGGTGGCCACGGGACTGGCGTGGACGCCGGTCGGCGGCGACATCATGTTCATCGAGGCGATCCGCATGCCGGGGAAGGGCCAGATCACCCTCACCGGGCAGCTGGGCGACGTGATGAAGGAATCGGCGCAGGCGGCGTGGAGCCTGCTGCGGGCGCGGGCCGGCGCGCTGGGCATCCCGCTCGAGTCGTTCACGCACACCGACGTGCACCTGCACGTGCCCGCGGGCGCGGTGCCCAAGGACGGGCCCTCGGCGGGAATCACGATCGCGACGGCGCTGGCGTCGCTGCTGTGCAATCGGCCGGCGCGGCACGATCTGGCGATGACGGGGGAGCTGACGCTGCGGGGCCGCGTGCTGCCGATCGGCGGGCTCAAGGAGAAGCTGACCGCCGCGGCGCGCGCCGGCGTCACGACGGTGCTGGTCCCGGCGCGCAACAAGAGCGACTTGGTGGATCTTCCGGACGAGGTACTGCGGCTGCTCGACATCAGGCAAGTGGACACGATCGACGAAGTCCTCGAGCTCGCGCTGCTCGCGCCCGACGAGCGCGCCCGCCAATCGGGCGCCGTCCGCGTGAGTG
>JBGPOM010000218.1:0-4243 GCA_041488075.1 Gemmatimonadota bacterium | reverse complement strand
GGTGGAGATAGATGGTCGCGCAGCTGCGCCGCGCACTTACCTAAGTACTTATCCACTAGTAACTTGCCCTCATGGCCGACAGCGAACTCCAACACTGGCTCCATCACTGGCAGGACGAGGGGGACGCCGCGTTCCTCTACGCCGTGCTGGCGGCAGAGGAGCCGGACGGCAAGAAACGCGAGATCTACGAGAAGCTGGCCGGCGTCGAAGAGCGGCACACGCAGATCTGGGCCAAACTGCTCGGCGAGCACGGCCATCCCGTGCCCCCGGGCGGGCCCCCGCCCACCCTGAACGCGCGGGTGCTGGCCTGGCTCGGCCGGCGGTTCGGGCCCCGCTACCTGCTGCCGCTGCTGTTGCGCGAAGAAGGCCGCGAGGTGAAGGGGTACATGGACCTGCACCGCGCCTCTCCGGCCGGCGACGCGAAAGCGGTATCGCTCACGCTGGCGAAGGAGTCGGCGGCGCACGCCGCGACGTTGGCGGGGCTCGCGGGGAGGAAGAGCGAGCCGTGGCACCGCGCCGAGTCGGGCGGGTTCCTGCGCAACGTGGTGTACGGGTTCAACGACGGTCTCACGGCGAACTTCGGGCTGGTCGCGGGCGTCATCGGCGCGGCCGTGCAGCCGCACGTGATCATGATCTCGGGGGTCGCCGGCATGATCGCCGATTCGCTGTCGATGGGCGCCTCCGGCTACCTCGCCGCCAAGAGCGAGCAGGAAGTGTACGCCCACGAGATCGCGATGGAGAAGGAAGAGATCCGCCTGATGCCCGAGGTGGAGGAGGAGGAGCTGGCTCTGATGTACCAGGTGAAGGGCGTGGATCCACGCACCGCCCGCCGCATGGCGGAGGAAGTGATGCGCGATCCGCAGCGTGCCCTCGACGAGCAGGTGCGTGAGGAACTGAAGATCGGCGAGGCGCACTCGACGCCGCTCAAGGAAGGTTGGGTCACGGGCGCGGCCACGGCGGTCGGGGCGCTCATCCCGGTAGCGCCGTTCCTCATCTTCGAGGCCCAAGTCGCCGTGTGGACGTCCTTCGCCGTGTCGATGCTGTCCCACTTCGCCGTCGGCGCGGCCCGCAGCGTCTTCACCGGCCGCGGGATCATCCGCAGCGGCATCGACATGTTCGTGGTCGGGCTGGGCGTGGCGGTCGTGGGCTACCTGATGGGAAACTTCGCAGCGCGCCTACTCTAGACGACGAGATTTACCAGCCGGTCCTGCACGTAGATCACGTTTTTCAGCGGCTCCCCGTCCACGAACTTCTTCACCGCCTCGTCGGCGAGCACGCGGGCCACGACCAGTTCCTGGGCCGTGCCGCGGGGTACGGTGAGGCGCGAGCGCAGCCGGCCGTTCACCTGCACGGCGATTTCCACGTCTCCCGCGGTGGCGAGGCGCTCATCGTGGCTGGGCCATGCGCCCGAGAAGACCGATGTCTCGTGCCCGAACAGCTCCCACAGCTCTTCGGTGAAGTGGGGCGCGTAGGGCGCCAGCATCACGAGAAGCGGCTCCAACCCTTGCCGCGTCCCCCCCCCGCCCCCCCCGCCCCCCCCGCTCCGCTCGCGCAGCACATTCACGTACTCCATCATCGCCGCGATCGCGGTGTTGTAGTCGAGGCTCTCGGTGTCGGTCGTGACCTTCTTGATGGTTTGATGGAGCTTCCGTTCAGTTTCGGGCGCCAGTTGCCCGTCGGGCGTAGCCTCGTGAGCGAGCTGCCAGACCTTGTCGAGGAACCGCCGGATCCCCACGATCCCGGTCTCCCGGAAGTCCCCGCCCTCCTGGAAGGCGCCGAGGAACATCAAGTACATCCGGAACGTGTCGGCGCCCCACTGCTGGATGTAGGCGTCGGGGACCACGACGTTGCCGCGCGACTTGGACATCTTCGCGCCGTCCTTCACGATCAGGCCGTGGGCGCGCAGCTTCGGGAACGGCTCCTCGAAATGGATGTGGCCCAAGTCCTTGAGCACCATGCTGACGAACCGCGAGTACAGCAGGTGCAGCACGGCGTGCTCGTTGCCGCCGATGTAGCTCGTCACGGGCAGCCACGTCTTGGTCCGTGCCGGATCGAAGGGCCGGTCGGCGAACTCCGTCGACGGATAGCGGAGGTAGTACCACGACGAGTCCAGGAAGGTGTCCGAGACGTCGGTCTCGCGGCGCCCCTCGCCCCCGCAGTCGGGGCACTTGACGAAGTACCACTCCTTGTGCCGCGCCAGCGGGCTGACGCCGGTGTCGTCGGGCCGGAAGTCCTCGATGAACGGAAGCTCGACGGGGAGGTCCCGCTCGGGCACGCCCACGGGCCCGCACCGCTCGCAGTAGATGATCGGGATCGGCGGACCCCAGTAGCGCTGGCGGGAGATGCACCAGTCGTGCAGCCGATACTGCACCCGCGCCGTCGCCATGCCCCGGGTGGCGAGCCAGGCGACGATCTTCCGGCCCCCCTCCCGGCAGGGAAGGCCGTCGAACGCTCCCGACTGCATCAGCACCCCGTCCTCGGACACGCTGGGGAGCGGCTCGGGGGAAGGCGCCTTCACGACCTGGCGGATCGCCAGCCCGAACTGGGTGGCGAACTCGAAGTCGCGTTTGTCGTGCGCCGGCACCGCCATGATCGCGCCCGTGCCGTACTCCATCAGGACGTAGTCGGCGATCCAGATCGGGATTGCCTCGCCGGTGGCGGGATTGCGGGCGTAGGAGCCGAGGAATACGCCCGTCTTGGTCTTTTCGCCGATTCGGCGCGACACGATGTCCTTCGCCTGGACCTCGCGCTGGTACGCCCTGACCGCCGCGCGCTGCTCGACGGCGATCAACTCCTCGACCAGCGGGTGCTCCGGCGCGACTACGAGATAGGTGGCGCCGAAGACGGTGTCAGGCCGGGTGGTGAAGACCGCGATCTTCCGGCTCCCGGGCGTCTCGAACACCAGCTCCGCTCCCTCGCTCTTCCCGATCCAGTTGCGCTGCAGCGCGACGGTGGACGAAGACCAGTCGAGCTGCCCGAGATTGACGAGCAGGCGCTCGGCGAAATCGGTGATGCGGAAGAACCATTGGTCGAGGAAGCGCTGCTCCACGGGCGTATCGCACCGCTCGCAGCGTCCGTTGATGACCTGCTCGTTCGCCAGGACCGTCTTGTCCTTGGGGCACCAGTTCACCGCCGCGCGCTTCTTGTACGCGAGCCCGGCGCGGAACAGCTGCAAGAACAGCCACTGGGTCCACTTGTAGTAGGCGGGATCGGTCGTGGACAGCTCGTGCCGCCAGTCGAACATCCCGCCGAAGCGCTTCAGCTGACGCCGGAAGTTGGCGATGTTCCGCGGGATCAACTGCGCCGGATTGGTCCCGATCGACAGGGCGTAGTTCTCGGAGTGGATGCCGAACGCGTCGAACCCCATCGGCTCGAACACGTCGTAGCCCTGGAGCCGCTTGAAGCGGCCGTAGATGTCGGCGCCCGTGAAGGCGAACATGTTCCCCACGTGCAAGCCTTCGGCCGACGGGTAGGGGAACATCATGAGGTTGTAGAACGGACGCGCGGGACGATCGAGGTCGGGCTCGTTGGTGCGGCGCTCGATCCAGCGCGCCTGCCACTTGGCCTCGACGGCGGCCGGATCGTATGGAGGGACGGGCGGCATGATCGATCGAAGCTACACAGACTTGCTCCCCCGAGAAACCCGCCATAGCTTGGCCCGCGACGCCATGGCCGCCACTCTCCAGGACCTCCTGAAGCGCGCCACGCTCTGGGCCGCCGGCGTGGCGCTCGTGGGCGCGCTGCTGCTGGGAGTGCTCGCGGGCGCGGGGGCCACGCGGACGCTGGAGCGGCTGGCGGACCAGCGGGGCACCGACGTGGCGGCCGGGGCGGCCGCGCTCGTGGCCAATTACGCCCGTGAGCGCCACGCCGAGGCCGATCAGATGGCCGCCGATCCGTACCTCGTCCGCGCGGTCATGGACGCCGCGCAGACCGTCGCCGCGGGCGGCCTCGACCGCATGCCGGACGCCGTGCTCGAGCGCACGTACAGCGCCACCCATCAGCTCGGCGGCGACCGTGGCCTGTTGCAGTATCTCCGGAACTACCCCCAGCGATCCGAGTTCACCGACCTCACCCTCACCGAGCGGCACGGCCTGGTCGTGATGGCGTCCGGCGTGTCCGATCGGATCCGCCACGCCAACGACTCGTTGTGGCGGCAGGCGATGCAGGACGGGGCCGCCGAGAGCGATGCCGTCATCGACTCCTCGACAGGGTCGGTGGTTGTGCGGTACGCGGTGGCGCTGCG
>JBGPOM010000217.1:0-4273 GCA_041488075.1 Gemmatimonadota bacterium | reverse complement strand
GGCCGCGGCCCCACGGCCTGGAGCAGCCGCTCGCCCAGTGCGTCGTTGTCGCAGCCCTCGTTGCTCACCGCGACGAGCGCGCCCTCGATCCCCGTAATGGCGGCGACGGCGGACACGAGCGCCTGGGCGAGCGCCGCGTGCGACACGACCACCCCGCGCAACGGCTCACTCATAGTCTTCCTCGAGGTATTCCTGCAACTCCTTTTTCTCCCGCATGCGACGGATCAACCGCTCGTTGAAGGCGTGCGCTGAATCGACGCCGCTATAGCGCAACAGGTGGTTCATCGCGACTACCTCGCAGATCACCGTCAGGTTCTTGCCGGGGTTCAACGGCACCGTGACCAAGGGCAGTTTGACGTCGAGCAGGTCGGTCTCCTGGCCGTCGAGTCCGGTGCGGTCATACTCGCGCGACGTGTCCCAGTCCTCGAGCTGCACGACGACCTCGATGCGCTTCTGCTGGCGCACCGAGCGGATGCCGAACAGCGCGTTGATGTCGATCAGCCCGACCCCGCGGATCTCCATGTAGTGGCGGGAGATCTCGTGGCCGCGGCCGATGAGCAGGTCGTTGCCCCGCTTCGTGACGTGCACGACGTCGTCCGCGACGAGGCGGTGACCCCGCTCCACCAGGTCGAGCACGCACTCGCTCTTGCCGATTCCCGATCGCCCGCGGAACAGCAACCCGACGCCGAAGACGTCGGCCAGCGAGCCGTGCACCGTCGTCGTCGGAGCGAAGGCGTCGTCGAGGAAGGGCTTCAGGCGCCGGTAGAACTCGGCCGTCTTGAGGCGCGTGCGGATCACCGCGATCCCCTTGGCCGCCGCCAGCGTCACCAGCTCCTCGGGCGGCTGCTGGCCCTTCGTCACGATGATGCACGGCAGCGCGTAGCCGAGAAACCGCTCGATGGACCCGCGGCGTGCGGGGCCGTCGAGCGACGCGAGGTAGGTGATCTCCGTCTCGCCCAGGATGTGCACCCGGTCGGTGCCCACGAAGCGCGCGGTGTAGCCCGCCAGGACGAGACCGGGGCTCGACGCTTCCGGCGAGGGAATCTCCCGATCGAGCCCCGCCTCCCCCGTCAGCACCTCGAGCTGGAGGGGGTCGCCCTTCTTGGCCAGGAGGTCCCGGACCTTGATGATCGTCACCGCGCCGGCACCGGACGCTTGTCGAGCTGGCGGCGCACGCGCGCGATCGCGCGGTCGAGCGCGGTGCGGTGGTCGTCCGCCAGCGCCGTGCCGACGTAGACCTTGCCGCGGGCCGTGTGCAACCGGACCTCCACCGCCGCCTCGCCATGGTCATCGGCAAAGATCACGCGCCCATCGTGGGGCCGCGCGGCGACCTTGCCGAGCCGCTCGAGCAGCGCCCGCGCGCGCGCGCGCAGCTCGTCGGGAATCACGCAGTGGCGGGCTGTGATGGTCATCCGCATGGTCAACCTCCTCGCTGAGCGATGACGCGCTGCAGCTGCGCTTCGGTGGCGCGCGCCGCCCCGTCCCACGACAACCCCTCCGCGAATGCGCGGGCGGCGCGGCCGAGCCGCGCCACGAGCCCCGGGTCCCCCGCCAGGGCGAGCATCCGCTCGGCCAGCGCCGCCGCGTCGCCGTGGGGCACCAGGTAGCCGGTTACGCCGTGGCGTACCGATTCCTTGAGCCCGGGGCTGTCGGACGCGAGCGCGGGGGTCCCGCACGCGGCCGCCTCGACGTTGGAGATCCCCCAGCCTTCCTTGGGGCTGGGGAACACGACCGCCCAGGCCCGTCGCAGTAGCCGGCGCTTCTCCTCTTCGGGCACGAACCCGAGGAACCGGACCGCATCACCCAGTCCGATCGCGCGGGCCATCGCCTCGAGCCGCGGCCGGTCGTCGCCCTGCCCGGCGATCTCGAGCGTCACATCGGGGCGCGCGCGCCGCGCTGTCCAGAGCGCCCGCAGGGCGATCTCCACTCCTTTATAACGCTTCAGGCGGCCCACGTACAAGAACGTCGGTCGCTCGGCCCGTGGCGTCGCGCCATCGGGGCGATACCACGCCGCATCCACACCGGGATAGATGACTTCGATCCGCTCCCGCGCCACGCCGCGCCGGACCAGGTCGTCCCGCGTGCTCTCGGAGATCGCGTGGAAGGCGGCCCGGCGGTACACCCTGGGGAGCGGCTGCTCCGCGGCCCACACCACCGCCGCCACCGGCCAACTCGCCTCGGCGAACGCCGTCGTCCCGAACAGGTGGGGGACGATGGCCACAAAGGGCAGCCGCGTGAGCGTCGGCAGAAAGAGGGGCAGCTTGTTGATGTCCTCGACCACGACGTCGTAGACCCGCTCCGCCAGGGCTCGGCGCACGGCGCCACGCCCGTGCAGCGCGAAGCTGTACCGGCCGCCCACGCGCCGTACGCGAATCCCGTCCAGCTCCGCCCGCGGCGCGGCGCCCGGCCAGCCGCTCGCGACGAGCGCGACCTCGTGTCCCCACCCCGCCAGCCGGCCAAACAGCTCGTGCAGGTGGATCTCCGCGCCCCCGGCATGCGGATTGTCGCGGTCGTTCCAGTTGACCAGCAGGATCCTCACAGCGTGCCCGACTCCCTTGCCACCGCATCGAGGATGCCGTTGACGAAGGCGGGCGCCTTGGCGCCCGCGAACCAGTGCGCCAGCTTCACCGCTTCGTCGATCACCACGCGCGCGGGGGTCACACCCTCGGCGAGCTCGGCGAGCGCGAGCCGCAGGATGTTGCGCTCGACCACGCCCACGCGCTCGAACCGCCAGTGCTCCGCGGCGTCGGCCACCTGGCGGTCGAACTCGGGCTGGCCCGCCACCGCCTGGGCCGCGAGGTCCGCGCCGCGGTCGTACCCCTCCCGCGCGCGGCCGTACATCACAGCCACGCGCGCGACCACCGTCTCGATCGACGGCTCGCCGGAGAGTTCCCATGCGTAGAGCAGCTGGAGGGCGCGGGCCCGCGCCCTAGTCTCGGGACGCTGCACGAGCCAACTGATCCAGGGCGTCGGCCGTCTGGAGGGCCGCTTCGGCGGCCTCGAAGCCCTTGTTGCCGACCGCTCCGCCCGCCCGCGCCAGTGCCTGCTCGAGCGTGTCGGTGGTGAGGACGCCGAACCCGACGGCGATGCGGTGCGCCAGCGCCACGTTCCCGAGGCCACGCGCCGCTTCACCGGCGACGTACTCGAAGTGCGCGGTCTCGCCGCGGATCACGCAGCCCAGGGCGACGATGACGTCGTAGCGTTCGCTCGCGGCCGCCGCCTCCGCCGCCACCGGCAGCTCGAAGGCGCCCGGCACCCACACCACGTCCACGTGCGAGTCGGGGAGGGCGTGCCGACGCAACGCATCGCGCGCGCCCTCGAGCAGGCGGGTGGTGACGGATTCGTTGAAGCGGCTCACGACGACCGCCACGCGGCGCCGGGTAGAGGGCGCGGCCACGGTCAGTGCGTGAGCAGGTGGCCGAGTTTGTCCCGCTTCACGTCGAGATAGGCCCGATTCTCGTCGGAGGGCGCCGGCACGATGGGGAGGCGCGCGACGATGTCGAGCCCGTAGCCCTCCAGACCGACCAGTTTCATCGGGTTGTTGGTCAGCACGCGAATCGCCGAGAGGCCGAGGTCGAGCAGGATCTGCGCGCCGATCCCGTAGTTCCGGAGGTCGGGCTTGAAGCCGAGCTTCTCGTTGGCCTCGACGGTATCGTGTCCCGCATCCTGCAGCTCGTAGGCCCGGAGCTTGTTGAGGAGGCCGATCCCCCGCCCTTCCTGATCGAGGTAGACGATCGCCCCCCGCCCCTCGTCGGCGATCATCCGCATCGCGCTGTGCAGCTGCCAGCCGCAGTCGCAGCGCCCCGACCCGAACACGTCGCCGGTGAGACACTTGGAATGCATCCGGACGAGCACGTCGCCCTTCCCCGCCACCTCGCCGTAGACGAGCGCGACGTGCTCCGCCGCATCCACGTCGTTCCGGTAGCCGATGATCCGGAACTCGCCGAACGGGGTGGGCAGCCGTGCCTCCGCCACGCGGTGCACCAGGCGCTCGTGCGCCAGCCGGTAGGCGACGAGCTGCGCGACGGTGATGAACGTCAACCCGTGGCGCGCGGCGAAGCCCTCGAGATCCGCGCGGCGCGCCATCGAACCGTCGGGATTCAAGATCTCGCAGATGACGCCCGCGGGATACAGGCCGGCGAGCCGCGCCAGGTCCACGCTCGCCTCCGTCTGGCCGACGCGTTGCAGCACGCCGCCCGGCCGGGCCCGCAGCGGGAAGACGTGCCCGGGCCGGCGCAGGTCCCCCGGCACCGTCGCCGGATCGAGGGCGACG
>JBGPOM010000216.1:0-4273 GCA_041488075.1 Gemmatimonadota bacterium | reverse complement strand
TGCACGACATCCAGCTCAAGCGCTGGGTGCGCACCGGGGTGATCTCCAAGGCATGGCTCGGCACGGGCGAGGAGGCGACGACGGTGGGCCCGGTGCACGCGCTCGAGCGGGAGCACGACGTCGTCGCGCCGATGATCCGCAATGCCGCGGCGTGCTGCGAGATGGGGATCTCCATCGCCGATATGCTGCGGGCCTACCTGGCGACCGATGACTCTCCCTCCCGCGGCCGCGACGTCCACGTCGGGTCCCTGCCGCAGGGCGTGCTCCAGCCGATCTCCCACGTGGGCGACATGGTGCCGGTGGTCGCCGGCATCGCGCTGACGTTCAAGATGAAGGGCGAACGGCGCGTGGCGCTCACCTGGGTGGGCGACGGCTCCGTCAACACCGCCGCCGCGCACGAGGGGACGAACTTCGCGGCCGTGCAGAAAGTCCCCGCCATCTTCATCGTCGAGAACAACCAGGTGGCGCTCGGCACCCGGCTCGAGCAGCATCATCTCCCCGGCGACTTCAAGGACTGGGCGGCGAGCTACGGCGTGTGGGGCGCGCCGTTCGACGGCAACAACGTGCTCGACGCCTACGCCGCGACCCGGATCGCCGCGGAGCGCTGCCGGCGGGGTGACGGGCCGGCGCTGCTCGTCGCCGAGACGTTCCGGATGGGGGGGCACGCGACCCACGACGAGCGCGAGGCGCGGGAGCTATTCCCCGCGGAACTGTTCGCGCGGTGGGGCAAGCGAGACCCCATTGGCTTGTATGAGGAGTACTTGAAGGAGGAGGGGGTGCAGGCTGCGCGGCTCGCCGCGCTGGAGACCGAGGTGACGAACCAGGTGGAGCGCGCCGCCGAGGAGGCGATCGCGAGCCGAGAACACATGCCAAAGGGGGACACTGCCCTGGAGGGGGTGTATGCGAAATAACGTCATGCGTCGACACGCCGTCGTCACCGCCCTCGTCGCGCTGGCCTGCAACGGCCACGCCGTCGCCGGGCAGGATCAGCCGCTTCACCTCCCCCCGGGCTTCCAGGTCACGGTATTCGCCCAGGATCTCCGCGGCGTGCGCTATCTCGCCCTCGGTCCGGGGGGCGTCGTGTACGCCTCGCGCCCTGGCGCCGGAGACATCGTGAAGCTCCCCGACGCGAACGGCGACGGCGTCGCCGACTCAGTGGTGACCGTCGCGCGGGGCCTCAATGGGCCCTTCGGGATCGCTTTCCGCGGCGACACGATGTACGTGGCCGAGCAGACGAGCGTGAAGCGGTTCGACCCGGGCGCCGCCGCGCCCGTCGCCGTGGTGCCGCGCCTCCCGGGCGGCCAGGGGCACTCCACCCGCACGGTGGTCTTCGGGACCGACGGCAAGATGTACGTGAGCGTCGGCTCCTCGTGCAACATCTGCGACGAGTCCGACTCGATGCGCGCGGCCGTCTTGCAGTTCAATCGCGACGGCTCAGGCGGCCGCGTGTTCGCGCGGGGACTGCGCAATTCCGTCGGGCTGGCGGTCTACCCCACGACCGGCGAGCTGTGGGCGACGAACAACGACCGCGACCAACTCGGCGATAACCTGCCGCCGGAGCGGATCAACATCATCAAGGACGGCAGGTACTACGGCTGGCCCCAATGCTACCTCCCGGGCCAGCGGAATCCCGAGTACCCTAGCGCCGACTGCGGGGCGGTCGAGCCCCCGGCGATCACGTTTCAGGCGCACTCGGCGCCGCTCGGCATGGCCTTCTACACGGGGACGGCCTTCCCCGCCGACTATCGAGGTGATGCCTTCGTGGCCTACCACGGCTCGTGGAACCGCTCGGTGCCGACAGGGGCGAAGGTGGTGCGGGTGCAGGTCGAGAACGGGCGCCCGGTCGGGATCGACGACTTCATCGTGGGATGGCAGCGCCCCGACGGCACGCGCTGGGGACGGCCGGTGGGGCTCGTGGTGGCGGCGGACGGCGCGCTGCTCGTGAGCGACGACGCGGGCGGAAAGGTCTGGAGGGTGACGTATGGACGGTAGGAGAGAAGGATGGAACGTTGGAAAGTGGGAACGATGGGGCGGTGCCGTCGTCGGACTCGGAGCAGCTGCGTTTCTTTCCATCGTTCCATCATTCCATCGTTCCGCCGACATTCATGCCGAGTATGTGAAGTACCTCTCCGGCAGGGACACCATCACCGCCTACCTCGCCTATCCCGAGCGCAGGGCGCCGGCGCCCGGCGTGATCGTGATCCACGAGATTTTCGGGCTGTCGGACTTCGTGCGGCAGACGACGGAGCAACTGGCCAAGGACGGCTTCGTGGCCATCGCGCCGGACCTGCTCTCGCGCCGGGGCGGCACGCCGGCCCTAGGCGACTCGGCGCGGCGGGCGATCTCCTCGCTGCCGCCCGACTCCGTCACGGCGGACCTCGACGCGACGCAAGCCTTCCTCAAGACCCTGAAGGCGGTGCGCGCCGACGCGATCGGTGTCATCGGGTTCTGCTGGGGAGGCGGCCAGAGCTTCCGCTACGCGACGAATAACGCAGCCCTGCGGGCGTTCGTCGTCTGCTACGGGCCGAGCCCAGGGCCGGAAGACATCGCGCGCATCCGCGCGAAGGGGCTCGGGGTGTACGCCGAGAACGACGCCCGCATCAACGCGGGGCTTCCCGACGCGGTCGCGGCGCTCCAGCAGGCAGGGAAGGACTATCAGTACACGATCTACCCGGGGGTGGGGCACGGCTTCCTGCGGGCGCGCGAGAAGCCCGAGGTGGCCGACAGCGCCTGGAACGCGGTGATCCGGTTTTTCCGCGCGCAGCTGGAAAGGGATTGATCCTCACCGAGCGCGTCGCGACGGCGGCCGTCGTCCTGCTCGGGACCGTGGCCGGGACCGCGTGTATCACCTCCGTGGAGCCGTCGGGCTTCGTGTTCCAGTACGGGATCGCCGCGTTCGGCTGCGACACGACGTGCGCCTCGCCCGGCACGACCACGCTTGACTCCGCTGCTCGGGGTGACACCGTGTGGTTGCAGCACGACATCCGGCTGCTCCAGTCGGCCAGGGACGGCGCCGAGGCGACGCTGCGCCCCAACTGCACCGAGAACGTGGCGATTCGGGCCGCGGTGACCACGGTGCGGACGATCCCCGCGCCGGCCACCTGCCAGGATTCGACCGCTCCCCACCGGTTCGCCCTCGGAGAAGTCGTCACCCGCTATACCCAGTGGGTGGTGGACTCGGGCCTGACCCCGATGACCTACTTCGTCGTCGGTCACCTCATGGTACAGCCCAGGATCGAGCCGCTGATCCCATTTGTGATTGTCCCGTAAGCGCTCAGTGGCGCGGCGCGGTCTTCAAGTAATCCCGCGCCCGCTCGAGCGCCGCGTCGCGCCCGGCCAGCACGTCATCGACCTTGACGGCCACCGGCAGTTCCGGTGCGATACCCGTCCGCGCGAACTCGGTCCCGTCGGGAAAGGCGTCGCGCGTCACCGTCACCCGGAACTGCCAGCCGCGGGCGAGCCCGAGGAGCAGCGTCTGGCCGGTGCTGCCTGCCGACGTTTCGCCGACCACGGGGCCGCGGGAGCCGTTGCGGAAGGCGACCAGCAGGTCCTCCGCGGCTCCCGCGGTCCGCGGCGAGGCGAGGATCGCGACGGGGCCGGCGAAACCGGCCCGGCCCCGGCGCGGCCGGATCGTGTCGGGGGGAGCGGCGAGCCAGGCCCCGTTCGAGTCGGGGACGTCGGCACCCCGGTAGGCGGGTCGGTATTGCGGCGTGCGCCAGCGGGAAGTGAGACAGGGCCGGTCGATGAGCCGGGCCAGGATCGCGTAGCCGTTCTCTCGGCCGCCCCCCCCCCCGGTGGGCGCCGTTTCCCGCAGGTCGAGGACGATGCCCGTGAGGCGCGGCGCGTCGCCGACGGCGCGATCGAACTCCGGCACGACGTCAGGGTCGGCGAGCGAGTTCACCCGCACCCAGATCGCGCCGCCCGGGAGGGTGTCGACCTCGAGCGCCGGGCGCTCGAGCGGCCAACGCGCGTTGAGCGCCACGCTGCGCGTCACGCTGGCGCCGCGCTCCTCGCCCCCGGGGAGGCGCAGCTGCAGGTGGAGGGCGGTGCCCTTCTCTCCCTCCAGCATCCGGGTGACGGCGCGCTCCCAGCGGCTCCGGTCCGTCGCGCCGGCGACCTCGGGGAGGACCGAATCGCGGATCCATTGCTCCGCGGGGATTCCCTGCACGAGGACGATCTCCGTGAGGCGCTCCGGACGCGCGATCCGCATCTCGTCATTCAGGGCGTAGTCCATGATGAACGGCCGGCCCTCGATGCTGCGAAGCACCAATGG
>JBGPOM010000215.1:0-4293 GCA_041488075.1 Gemmatimonadota bacterium | reverse complement strand
TTCCGCGTGATGAGCAGGATCAGGTTAGCGCGCATCGAGCATCTGCCGGATGAGGGCCTCGTTGACCGGGCCGTCCCACTCCGCCGCGCCGATCACCTTCTTCACGATCACGCCGTCGCGGTCGATCACGAAGCTCTCCGGCACCCCGGTCGTCTGGTAGGTGGTCCGAATCGCGCCGCTCGGATCGTGCAGGATGTCGAAGGTGAGGCCCATCCGGTTCACGAACGCCATGATCTGGGTGGGGCCCTCCGTTTCGGCGGAGTAGAACGCGTCGCCGTCGACGCTCACCGCCACGATCTGGAAGGCGCTGCCCGCGAACTTCCGGTGCAGCCGTTCCATGGACGGCATCTCGACGCGGCACGGCGAGCACCACGTGGCCCACACGTTCAGCAGGACGACCCGCCCGCGGTAGTCGGCGAGCGTGGCCGGGCGGCCCGTGCGCAGATCGGTCGCTTGGAACGCGGGAGCCTTCCCGCCCACCTCGATCAGCTCGAGCTGGGGCCGCAGCTTCAGCCAGAGGGCCCCGGCGAACACCACGGTCATCGTGATGCCGGCGATCACGGTCCACTGCTGGCGGCTCGTCATACGGTCACCATGCAGCGGCGGCGCAGCTCCCGTACCTCGCGCGCCGGGTCGCCGCTCGTGAAGATCGCGTTGCCGGCTACGAAGGTGTCGGCCCCCGCCTGGTGCGCCGCGGCGATCGTTTGGGGAGTGATCCCGCCATCCACTTCCAGCAACGCGCGCGCGCCGTGCGCGGTGAGCAGCGCGCGGGCGCGGCGGATCTTGTCGTCCGACCCGGGAAGATAGGATTGGCCCCCGAACCCGGGGTTCACGGTCATCAGGAGCAGCAGGTCCAGGTCGGTCACGACTTCCTCGGCGTAGGTGAGCGGCGTGCCGGGGTTCAGCGCCAGCCCCGCGAGCATGCCGCGCTGCCGCACCGCGTCGAGCTGCCGCTGCACGTGGACCGTCGCCTCGGGGTGAAAGGTGAACACCGATGCGCCGGCCGCGGCGAACGGCTCGATGTAGTGCTCGGGCTCGATCACCATCAGGTGCACGTCGATCGGCTTGTCGGTCAGCTTGCGGAGGGCGGCGATCATGTTCGCGCCGAAGGTGAGGTTCGGCACGAACCGCCCGTCCATCACGTCGACGTGCAGCCAGTCGGCGCCGCCGTCGAGCACCTGCGCCACCTGCTCGGCGAGCCGGGCCAGGTCGACGGAGAGAACGCTCGGGGCGATGCGGATGCCGTTCGTCATGGTCACGGACTCCGGGCGACGACGATGTCGACGACAGTGCCGGGGGATGCCAGGGTGCCCGCCGCGGGCCGCTGCGCCACCACCGCGCCGGTCGTCGCGTTGGCCGTGCTGCGGCGCGTCATCGTGCCGAGCGCCAGCCCTTCCATTTCGATCCGGGTGCGCGCGTCCGCGGCCGACATCCCCAGGAGGTCGGGCACCGAGATCGTCGGCGCCCCGCGGCTCACGACCAGCGCGAGCGCCGTGCCCGGCGGGAGCGCGGTGCCGGCGGGCGGCCGCGTGAGTATCGCGAACCCCGGCGGAGCCGCGGCCTGCACCGACTCGACCTGAGTGACCATCAGCCCCGCCGCGGCGATCAGCCGCTGGGCGAGTCCCGCCTCGAGCCCCGCGACGTCCGGTACGGGAATCTTGGGCGGCCCCGCGCTCACCACCAGAGTGACCTTCAACCCTTCGGGGGCGATCACGCCGGGGGGCGGGTCCTGCCAGATGACGGTGCCCTGCGGCGCCGTGGGATGCGGCTCGACGCCGCCATCCCCGAAGGCGAGCTGCGCCTTCTGCAGCAGCGTCTGCGCTTCGGCGAGCGAGAGGCCGAGCGCCCGCGGTACCGCCTCGTGCCCCGGGAGGATCGGCGCCGGGAAGATGAACAGGTAGGCCGCGAGGTAGCCCGCGACGAGCGCGCCCAGCCCGGAAAGGGCCCAGCGCACAGCGCGGCGGCGATCGACCGGCGTGACGTCGTCGAGCGGCGGCAGGTGGCGGCGGATCCGCATCAGGCTTCCCCCTCCCCCAGCCGCACGAGCCGTGCGGCGTAGGCGCCGTCCACGCCGTGGCGCTGGGGGAGCGATTGAAAATCCCCCGCAGGCGTGAGCAGCTCGGCCGGCACCGCGTTGGGCGCGGGCGCGCGCGAGAAGTCGGGGTGCCGGCTCAGGAAGTCCTCCACGACCGCAGTGTTCTCCTCCGGTTCGAGCGAGCAGGTCGCGTAGATCAGAAGCCCTCCCCCTTTGCGTACCAGCGGCGCGGCGGCGCCGAGCAGTCGCGCCTGCCGGGCGGCGGCCCGGGCAAACAGATCGGGCGTCAGCCGCCAACGGGCGTCCGGGTGCCGCGCCATCGTGCCGGTCGCGCTACACGGAGCGTCGACGAGCACGGCGTCCAGGCTCGCCGGCCGGAACGGCGCCGCCTCAAGATCGGCCGCCAGGCAGCGAATCGCCACTCCTGCGCGGCGGGTGGTGTCCGAGAGGCGGGATAGGCGGCCGGCGCGCGCATCGCCTGCTACCACCCGCGCCCCACCCCGCTCGAGCGCCACGGCCTTCCCGCCAGGAGCGGCGCAGGCATCGTACACCAACGCCCCCGCCGGGGTCGCGGCGTAGCGAACCACGAGGGCGTGGGCGGGGTCTTGCACGATGAAAGCGCCCTCGGCGTAGCCGGGTAACTGACTGGGTCTCGGGTGCCGGGTGCCGGGTGCCGGGTTGATGCGCAGCCCGGCGTCGAACGGTGCCTCTGCTACACCGATGCCTGCCTCGCCGAGCCTTCGTGCCAGGGTCTCTCGATCCCAGCGGGCAGGCTGCAGGGTGAGTGCGGGCTTCGTGTCGTTCCACGCCAAGAGGCGCTGCGTGTCGGCCTTCCCGAATCGAGCTTCCCAGCGGCGCACCAGCCACTCGGGATGCGTCGACCCGGCACCCGACACCGGCTCCCCGACACCCGCCAGTTTCCTCAGCGCCTGGTTCACGAACCGCGCCGGACCCTCGCCCACGGCCTCCCGGGCGAGCTCCACACTCGTCGAGACGGCGGCGTGCCGGGGGACGCGCGTCAGACAGCGCAGCTGATAGGCGCCGAGGCGGAGGACGTCGTGCAGACGGGGATCGGCGCGCTCGAGATCGAGCGCCCGGTCGAGCTCGGCTTGGCGGCGCAGCACCCCGGCGGAGAGCTCGTAGGCGAGGCGGCGGTCCCGCTCGCCGAGGTCGCCTAAGTGGCGGTCGCGCGCCTCGCCGAGCGGCGCGCCCGCGCGCACCGCACGCAGGATCTCGAGCGCCGCGCGCCGCGCCGGCGTCGCTTCCCTAATCCAGCATCCCCTCGGTGGGGGAGGACGGCAGCGCCACTTCGCGCCGCGGCATCCGGCCGGCGAGGAACGCGGCGCGTCCCGCTTCGACGGCCAGACGCATCGCGCGCGCCATCGTCACGGGGTCATGCGCCGCGGCGATCGCGGTGTTCATCAGGATGCCGTCCACGCCCTGCTCCATCGTGACGCAGGCGTCCGAGGCGGTGCCGACGCCGGCATCCACGATCACCGGCACGCGCAGCCGCCGCTTGATCGTCCGGACGCTGAAGGGGTTCAGCAGGCCGAGCCCGCTCCCGATCGGGGACGCGAGCGGCATCACCGCGGCGCACCCGGCGTCCTCGAGCCGCAGCGCCGTCACCAGATCTTCGTTCGTGTAGGCGAGGACCTTGAACCCCTCCTTCACGAGGACCGCCGCGGCCTCGAGCAGCCCTCGCACGTCGGGCAAGAGCGTCTCCTCGTCGCCGATCACCTCGAGCTTCACGAAGTCGTTGAACCCCGCTTCGCGCGCCAGGCGCGCGTAGCGCACCGCGTCGGTCGCGGTGTAGCACCCCGCCGTGTTGGCGAGCAGGAAGAAGCGCTTGGGGTCGAGATGGTGGAGGACGCTGGTACGCTTCGAGCGATCGAGGTCCACGCGGCGCACGGCGACGGTGACGATCTCGGCGCCCGACGCCTCGATCGCGCGTAGCATCGTCTCGTTGTCGGAATACTTGCCCGTTCCCACCATCAAGCGCGACTGGAAGGTGCGCCCGCCGACGGCGAAGGGCGCGTCGCGAACCAGGTCCACCGCGGTAGTCATCCGCTCACCCTCCTCCCACGAAATGCACCAGCTCGATCGCGTCGCCCGGGGCGACCCGCACCCCGCCGAGCGCCGGCCGGCGCACGATGTGGCGGTTGTGCTCGACCACGACGGCGCGTGGATCGAGCGCCAGGTCGGCGAGCAGCTCGAGCAGCGTAGCGCCCTGGGAAACGGCCCGGGGCTGTCCGTTGATG
>JBGPOM010000214.1:0-4298 GCA_041488075.1 Gemmatimonadota bacterium | reverse complement strand
CGACTCCCTGGGCACGTTCACAGGCCCGGTTGGCACCCCCCAGATTTGGACCCAGAGTTGCGGCCTGCTGGGGGCCGGCACGCTCGTCGGGCCCGCCGGGGTAACCTGGCGCGAGGCGGACGGAACGCCGCGCGGCCTGGTGCTGGGCGGGATCGACCTGGTCACCCAGGTGCGCCGCGGCTGCACCTGGGGTTTCTGATGGAGTCCCGAGCTATTAGCCTTGGGGGAGCCATTCAGCCCATCACCTGAGGAGCCTACCCTATGCGCGCGCCCCTGACCCTGGTTGCACTCGCGATCGTCGCCGTTCCGACCCCCCCCCTGGCCGCCCAGCGGGCGCACCAGTTCGAGATCGGGGCATTCGGATCGTATACCCGCTACGATCGGGCGTTCAAGCTCGACAACCAGATCGGGGGCGGCGGGCGGCTCGGGTACTTCTTCGGGGAGACCGTCGGCATCGAGGTCGACGCGGGTTACCAAGCGCCAAGCGCGAAGACCGGCCCGGCGACCGCGACGTTGACCATCGGCAGTGCCAGCCTCGTCCTGAACTTCGGCGGCGCGCGCAATCTCTTCTATATCCTCGGCGGTTACTCGCGGCTCGACTTCGAGAAAGCCGCGCCTTACCGCTTCACCGACAATGCCGTGCACGGCGCCCTGGGCGATCGAATCTTCCTCGGCGACCGGGTGGCGCTGCGCCTCGAAGGACGAGCGATCTACGCGCCCAGCACGGGTTTTCCGGGAGGCACTTGGGCAGGGCAGATCGTCGGCTCGGTAGGTCTGTCGATCTTCGCCGGGGCCGGCGCGCGTGACGCGGACGCGGATGGCGTGGCCGACCGGCGCGATACCTGTCCCGGGACGCCGACGGGCGCGATCGTGGACGCGCAAGGGTGCCCCACCGACTCCGACCGTGACAAGGTCTACAACGGGCTCGACGCCTGCCCCAACACCGTCAACGGCGCCCAGGTGGACGCGCGCGGGTGTCCCACCGACGCCGACTCGGACGGCGTCTACGACGGGATTGATCAGTGCGTCGCCTCGCCCATCGGCGCGCGTGTGGACGCGAGGGGCTGCCCCACCGACGCCGACGGCGACGCGGTGGCCGACGGAATCGACCAATGCCCCAACACGCCCACGGGGGCGACCGTGGACGCCACGGGCTGCCCGACCGACGCCGACAAGGACGGCGTGTACGATGGGCTCGACAGGTGCCCCGGCACGCCGGCCGGCACCGAAGTCGACAGCGCCGGCTGCCAGCGCTCCAAGGACACCGACGGCGACGGCGTGGACGATTCGAAAGACAAGTGCCCCGGCACCGCCGCGGGCACGCGCGTGGATGCGGCCGGCTGCCCGATCCTGTTCACCGAGGCCCGCACGCCGGTCATCCTGCGCGGCGTGACGTTCGAGACGGGCAAGTCGGCGCTCAAGCCCGAGTCGTACACGGTGCTGGACATTGTCGCGGCGTCGCTGGTCGCAAACCCCGACATTCGGATCGAGATCGCCGGACACACCGACAACACCGGCTCGGCGGCGACGAACGAGCGGCTGTCGCAGTCGCGGGCGGAGGCGGTGCGCGCGTACTTGGCGAGCAAGGCCGTCGCTCCCGACCGGATGGTCGCGAAGGGATATGGCCCGTCGGTCCCGGTCGCCACCAATGCCACCGTGGCAGGGCGGGCCCAGAACCGGCGCGTGGAGCTGCGCCAGCTCTTCTAAGAGCGGAGGAGATCCCGTGCGGACAGTCGCGGTGGTCGGACTGGCGGCCGCGCTCGGCGCCTCGACGCTCACGGCGCAGTACGAGCGTCGCTACGAGGTGGGTGCCTTCGCGGCCTTCACCAAGTACGACAAGGCGTTCGGTCTCGACGACAAGATCGGGGGCGGCGTCCGGTTCGCGTACGCCCTCGGCCCGTCGGTGGGCCTCGAGGCCGAGGTGTTGTTCCAACCGCCACATACCATCCCGCCCTCCGCGGAAATCGAGCCTGTCATCGGTGGCGCGAGCCTGGTGCTCAATCCTCTGAACCGCGACCGGCTCGCGTTTTATCTCTTGGTCGGGTACTCGCGGCTCGACTTCGGCGGGACGAACCCCTACCGCTTCACCGACGGCGGCGTCCACGCCGGCGTAGGCACCCGCATCTTCCTCAGCGATCACGTCGCCCTGCGGTTCGAGGGCCGGGGCATTTACACGCCGCAGACCAACGGCGCGTTCGGTCAGAAGTCGGCCACGCACATGGTCGGCTCAGTCGGCTTCGCGATGTTCCAGGCCGACGCCACCCCCGCGGCCGACGCCGACCACGACCGCGTCGGAGACAAGCGCGATGCGTGCCCCGACACGCCCACCGGCGCCACCGTCGACAAGCGCGGCTGCCCCAGCGACGCCGACACCGACGGCGTCTTCAACGGGATCGATGGCTGCCCGGACACCCCCCACGGCGCCACCGTCGACGCAACCGGCTGCCCCCACGACCAGGACAACGACAAGATCCTCGACGGGCTCGATCAGTGCCCCGACACGCCGGCCGGCCTCACCGTGGATGCGCGGGGTTGTCCGCCCGATTCCGACGGCGATGGCGTGGACGACGGACTCGACAAGTGCCCGAACACCCCTGCCGGTGCCACCGTGGATCCGACGGGCTGCCCGATCGACTCCGACCACGATTTGGTGTGGGACGGCCTCGACAAGTGCCCCAACACGCCGACCGGCGCGGTCGTGGACGCGAGCGGCTGCCCCGTGGACTCGGATGGCGACGGCGTGGCCGACGGGATCGATCGCTGCCCGGGAACCGTGCCGGGTACGCCCGTGGACGCGAGCGGCTGTCCCGCCGATGGCGACAGGGACGGGGTGCCGGACAACCTCGACCGCTGTCCCAACACGCCGGCGGGGACGCAGGTGGACGCCAACGGCTGCCCCATCGCCAAGGACTCGGATGGCGACGGCGTGATCGATCCGCAGGACCGCTGTCCTAACACGCCCGCGGGCTCGCGGGTGGATCAGTTCGGCTGCCTGCTGTTGTTCGCGGAGCGCGCGCCGGCGGTGCCCGGCGCCGCGGCGCCCGCCCGCCCCACGCTCATCCTCTCGGGCGTGAACTTCCAGACGGGCCGGTCGGTCCTGACGCCGACCTCTTACGCGATCTTGGACCAGGTCGCTGCGTCGCTCGTCGCGAACTCCGAGATCCGCATCGAGATCGCCGGCTACACCGACAACACGGGGTCCCGCGCCCTGAACCTGCGGCTCTCCAATGCGCGGGCGATCGCGGTGCGCTACTACCTCGCCCGCAAGGGCGTAAGTCCGAGCCGGATGATCGCGCGCGGCTACGGCCCCGGGAGCCCCGTGGCGACGAACACGACGCCGGACGGGCGAGCTCAGAACAGACGGGTCGAGTTGCACAAGCTGCCGTAGGCGCGGACCTGCAAAGACTAGACGCACAGACGCAGCCGCAGTGCGTCTGTGCGTCTAGCCTTGGAAGTTCCTGTCAGTATCTTTCCTGCCCCCCGACGATGACGAGTCCTCGCATGCGTCTCCGCTCGTTGCTCTGGTGCGTCGCACCTGGCCTGTTCGCGGTTCCCCTGCACGCTCAGCAGACCCGCCCCTGGCAGGCGACCGACTACTACAAGCTGACGTTTGTCGCCGACCCGCGGCTGTCGCCCGACGGCCGCCGCGTGGCCTTCACGATGACGACCGTCGTCGAAGACAAGGACCGCCGGCACAGCGAAATCTGGATGGTGGCGGCGGACGGCTCGGCACCAGCGTATCGCTACACGAGCCCCTCCACGGAGGCGTCCAGCCCGGCCTGGTCGCCCGATGGCGCGCTGCTCGCGTTTTCGAGCCGCCGTGAGGGTTCGGAGGACGACGTCTGGTTCCTGCGGACGGGGGCCCCGGGAGGCGAGGCTTTTCAGATCAAGGGCGTGCATGGCGCGCCGACGTTTGCGCGCGACGGGCAATGGCTGCTGTACGGCTGGCGCGGCGCGGAGCCGGACAGCGCGAAGCAGCAGACGTGGCGGACGCGTGTTTCTCCCACGGCCGTCACGCGTGGACCCGACTCGAACCGTTTCGATGGCCGCGTCTATACCTCGATTCCGATCGTGGCAGACGAGCGGGGCTTCCTGCCGCCGCGCGAGGCGCGCCGGCCGAGCCACCTGTACGTCGTGCCGATCGGCGGCGGTGAGCCGCGCCAATTGACGAGCGGCGACCTGAGCCAGAGCGGGGCGGCGTGGTCGCCCGACGGCAAGACGATCGCCTTCGTCCAGGACTCGGGCGAGACGGTCGAGGTCCGCGACCAGGTGCACCCCGAGCTGTACCTGCTGACCGT
>JBGPOM010000213.1:0-4320 GCA_041488075.1 Gemmatimonadota bacterium | reverse complement strand
GCGGCGATGGCTCGGCCGTTCGGCTGGGACCGCTCCGCCGAGCAGTACCTGGTCCTGTATCGCCGGGCCCTCGCCGTGCGGGCGGCGTCCCGTTGACCGGCAACCCGATGGAGTTCGTCCTCGCGCTCCACAGTCACCTCCCGTACGTCCTGAACCATGGCCGCTGGCCGCACGGCAGCGACTGGCTGTGCGAGGCCGCGCTCGACACCTATCTCCCCCTGTTCGAGCAGCTCGAGGCGCTCTCGGCCGAAGGAACGCCGGCGCCGCTGACGATCGGATTCACTCCGGTCCTCGCCAACCAGCTGGCGAGCCCCGTCTTCGCCCGCGAGATGGAGGCGTTCTTCGCCCAGCGCCTGGCCGCCTGCGACGAGGCTCCGCCGTCGTTCGGGCCGCTCGTGGACTTCTGGAAGGCGCGGTTCAGGCGCATGCAGAGGCTGTTTCGGGCAATCGATGGCGACTTGGTCTCCGCCTTCCGACGCCTCCAGGAAAGCGGCCGCCTGGAGATCATCGGATCCGCCGCCACGCACGGCTATCTGCCGCTCCTCGCGCGCGACGAGAGCATCCGGCTGCAGCTGGCCGTGGGCCAGGGCGAGCACCGTCGCTTGTTCGGCGTCGCCCCCAAGGGCTGCTGGCTGCCGGAGTGTGCTTATCGCCCCGGGCTTGAAAAGCATCTGGCCAACGCAGGCTTCCGCTACTTCTTCACCGACGCGCATCTCGCCCACGCCGGCAGCCCGCTCGGCGGCTACGGCGACATTCCGCTGGGCGCGGAGCGGTTCGACGCGGAGCGGCACGACCTCTCGTCGCCGCCGGCCGCCCGCGGGAAAGCGGCGCGCTCGCCCTACCGCGCGTATCGAGTCTCCCGGAGCACGAAACGCCCCGTCGCGGCGTTGGTCCGCGACCCTAAGTCTTCGATGCAGATCTGGAGCCGGCACCAGGGCTACCCGGGCGACGACGCGTACCTCGAGTTCCACAAGATCCGCTGGCCGGGCGGGCTCAAGCTCTGGCGGGTCAGCGGCCCGGACGTGGACCTCGGCGCGAAGCGCCCGTATGAGCCGTCCGTCGCGTTCCAGCGGGCGGCGAGTCATGCCGCCCACTTCGTTCATCTGCTCGAAACTCTCGCCCCCGGGGCCGGGAAGGCGATCGACCGGGACGGCGTCATCGTGGCGCCGTTCGACACGGAGCTGTTCGGGCATTGGTGGTTCGAGGGGGCGGACTTTCTGGCCGCGACCTACCGCGCGCTGCGCGGCGCGAGGGTACACGCGGTGACGGCCTCCCAGCACCTCGAGGCCCATCCCCCCCGCGTGGCGTTGCAGCTGGCGGAAGGCTCCTGGGGCGCGAACGGCGATCACAGCATGTGGCTGAACGAACGGACCGCCTGGACCTGGAAGAGACTCAAGCCCCTGGAGAATGGGTTCTGGAAGGTGGCGCCTGCGGCGCTCAAGGTGCCCGCCGCCCGACCCGTGCTCGCGCAGGCGGCGCGCGAGCTGCTGCTGGCGCAATCCTCCGACTGGCAATTCATCATCTCGACCGGCGCGGTGGTCGATTACGCGGAGCGCCGCTTCACCCTGCACTGTGACGACGCCGGCCGGCTGATCAGCGCGCTCGCCGCCGGCCTCGCCGATGGCGGGTCGCTGGAATCCGCGGCGCGTCTCGCGGACGAGCTCGCCCAGCGTGACGCGCTGTTCCCCGATGTGCTCGCCCAGGTGGCAGAGGCTCTCGGTCGTTGATGGGGTTGACGCGGTCCATCGTGATCCACGGTCACTTTTACCAGCCGCCCCGCGATGATCCGCGGCTCGGCACCATTCCCCTGGAGCTGTCCGCCGCGCCGTTCCACGACTGGAACGAGCGCATCGAGCAGGAGTGCTACTCCCGTGTGGCGGGGGAGGGGTCGCTCGCTTCCATCAGCTTCGACTTCGGGCCCACGCTGCTCGCCTGGATGGAGCGCGCGGCGCCCGCGACCTACGCCACCGTGCTCGCCGCCGACCGCGCCAGTGTCGCGCGGCACGCCGGGCACGGCAACGCGATCGCCATGCCCTACCACCACACGATCCTGCCGCTCAGCGCGCGGCGAGATAAGACGACCGAAGTGCGCTGGGGGATCGCCGATTTCCGCAGCCGGTTCGGGCGCGAACCGGAGGGCATGTGGCTGCCCGAGACGGCGGTCGACGATGAGACGCTCGACGTGCTGGCGGCGGAAGGCATGCGCTTTACGATCCTCGCCCCGCACCAGGTAGAGCGCGCGCCTGCCGGCGGCCTCCCCGGGTGGTATCGCACCGCCGCCGGCCGCCGGATCGCGCTGTTCGTCTATGACGGTGCCCTCTCGCACGGCGTTGCGTTCGGCCCGCTGGTGAACGACGCGGCGCGGTGGGCCGAGCGCCTGACGTCCGCGTCTGCCGACCTGGTGACGATCGCGACGGACGGCGAGACCTACGGGCACCATCATCGGGGCGGCGACGTCACGCTGGCTCGGGTGCTCCATACGCTGGCGCAGCACAGCGACGTGCGGGTCGAGAACTTCGCGGCCTTCCTCGCGCGGCGACCGCCTGAGCAAGAGGTCGGGCTCGTGGCGCCGAGCTCGTGGAGCTGCCCGCACGGGGTGGAGCGGTGGCGGGCGGAGTGTGGCTGCCGCGCCGCGCCCGAGCGCCACACGCAGCAGCGCTGGCGCGCCCCGCTGCGCGCGGCACTCGATTGGTTGGCAGGGGAGCTCCACGCCGTCTTCGAGCGCGAAGGGCGAGCGATGCCCCCCGAGATCGAGCACCAGGTCCTGCGGATGTTCACGTCGTGCGGCTGGTTCTTCGACGACATCGCCGGAATCGAGTCCGTGATCGCGCTGCGCTCCGCGGCCCGGGCGATCGAGCTCGTGGGTCCCGAGCGGGGAGCCGCGCGTCTCGAAGCGGGTCTGCTCGAGCGGCTCGCGTTGGCGCCGAGCAACGATCCTTCCGTGGGCTCGGGGCGGGAGCTCTATCTGCAGCGCGTGAAGGTCTGAGATGGAGCCCATCCGCTTCGTGTTCGGCGTGCACCTCCACCAGCCGGTGGGGAACTTCGACCACGTCTTCGAAGACCACCTGCGGGACGTGTACCGGCCGCTGGTCGAGCGGCTGGCGGAGCACCGGTTCTTTCCGTTCACGCTGCACATCTCGGGGCCGCTCCTCGAGTGGCTCGAGGCGCACGACACGGCGTATCTCGATCGCCTCGGTCGCCTGGTCGCGGATGGGCACGTCGAGCTATTACTCTCGGGGTTCTACGAGCCGGTGCTCGCGTCCCTGCCGCGCGCGGACCGGGTCGAGCAGATCGGCTGGATGCGCGAGGCCATCCGGCGCCGCTTCGGCGCCCAGGCGACTGGGCTGTGGCTCACCGAGCGAGTGTGGGAGCCCGACCTCGCCGTGGACTTGGCCGACGCCGGCGTGCGCTACGTCCTCGTGGACGACCGTCACTTTCTCGTGAGCGGATTCGAGCGCGACGCGCTGCACGCTCCCTTCTGGACCGAGAGCGGCGGCAAGCGGGTCGCCGTGTTTCCCATCGACGAACGGCTGCGCTATCTCATCCCCTTCAAGCCACCGGCCAGCATCGCCGCGTATCTCCGCGAGTTGCGGGCCGCCGGCCGCCTACTCGCCGTCTTCGTGGACGACGGCGAGAAATTCGGCGGCTGGCCCGGCACCAAAGACTGGGTGTACACGCGCGGCTGGCTGACCCAGTTCTTGGACGCCATGGCGGCCCTGGTGGCGGGCGGTGAGGTCCGCCTCACGACGCCGGGCGCGGCGCTGGCCGAAGTACCGAGCGCGGGCCTCGCCTATCTCCCCACGGCGTCGTACCGGGAGATGGAGGGCTGGGCGTTGCCGCCGGCCGCCGCCGCGCGGCTCGCCGCGCTCGAGCGCGACCTCGGCGAGACACGCCTCGCGGGGCCGGACGGGGCGCTCGTGCGGGGGGGGCACTGGCGCAACTTTCTCGTGAAGTACCCAGAGTCGAATCGCATGCACAAGAAGATGTTGGTGCTGTCCGCGTTGTGCCGGGACCGGGGCGATCCGCCGGCGGCGCGGCGGGCCATCGGCCGCGCCCAGTGCAATGACGCCTACTGGCACGGCGTGTTCGGCGGGCTGTATCTGCCGCACCTCCGGGCGGCGATCTGGCGGAACCTGGCCCAGGCCGAGCGGGCGTTGCGGCAGGGGGAGCCACTCGTTGTGGAGCAGGTGGATCTGGACGGCGACGGGTCGCTCGAGATCTGGATTCACTCCTCCAGCTTCTCGGGCGTCGTCAGCCCCAAGAGGGGCGGCACGCTCGAGGAGTACACGCTGTTCGAATCAGGCGTGAACCATGCCGACG
>JBGPOM010000212.1:0-4352 GCA_041488075.1 Gemmatimonadota bacterium | reverse complement strand
CCCGGGGAGCACCTGCGCCTCCGCCGCCGCGAAGAACCGCACACCGCGGATCGTGGCGAGGACGCGGTCGGGGTAGACGTTGACGGTAATGCTGCCCTGGGCGCCCGGCCCCGCTTCCCAGGCGGCGAATTCCGCTTCGATCCAGACCCCGGCCGCCGTTCGGCCCCGGATCGCCAGCGATTCGCCGCCAGGGGGCCGGCGGTTCGCTACGCTGATATCTTCCAGGTCGGCGAGGGTCATGAGCGTCTCGCCCACCCAGACGCCGAGAACGGCGTCGCGCACCAGCGGAACGGGCTGGCCGTCGTCATGGTACCACAACGACCAGCGGCGTTGCTCGTCGAGATCGAATCGCAGTCCCCCCACTCCCGCCGCCGGCCCGCCGGGCGGCAGGACGCGAGGCGAGCGCCACCATCCGGCGGAGGCCGCTCCAGTCAGGAGAACGAACGTGCGTCGGTCCATGACCTCAATGTTCGTCGTGCTGGCAGCTTTGTCCACGCCGCTCGCCGCGCAGACGGGAGCGATCGGGGCCGGTTTCGCCGCGACCCTCGGCAGCGGATGGCAGATCGAGAGCGGGGAGATCGGCTACGTGCGCCGCATGGCCGGGCCGGTGCGCGCGCTGTCGGTCGGCGCGCGGCTCGGCGCCTTCATCGACGAAGGCGCGATTTTCGGCGGCAACCGCGGCTTCGTGTTCGCCGGGACGCTGGGGGCGCGCAGCGGCCGGATGATGCTCGCCGAGATGGGTGACGAGCAGAACCTGACCGCCATCGGCGTCGACGTCACGATCGAGGCGACGGGCTACCTTACCTCGAAGTCGCCGCTGCCGCAGGGGTCGCGGTGGGGGGCGGTGGCGTTTCTGCCCGGGCTGCGCGTGGGGAGCGCGGATGGGGTCCAGTACGGGCTGGTGGTCGGACCGACGGCGTTCTTCGGGTCGAAAACGGAGGTGCGGGGCCTCCTGGCCTTCCGCGTCGAGGCGCCGCTGGCGCGCCGGGAGCGCCATCCCTAGGTTTGCGGCCAATGGCCGCGCCGCCGCTCGAATCCGACCATCCTGGCCTCGGCGTCCTCGCCGAGGTGGCCAGGGTGCTGGCTGACGGTCCCCCTGCCGAGGCGGGACTGGGCGGCGTGGTCGCGGTGTTGCGCCGGGGGCTGGCGCTGCGCCGCTGCCGCCTCTGGCTCCGGTCGGCTGACGGCGCGCGGTACGTGCCCATCTCGAGTCCCGGCGACGAGGCGTTGCTCCCCGGATTCGCGAGTCCACCCGTCGCCCAGTGGGTGGCCGCGGGGCCGCACCGGGAGCCCACCCCGGGCGGCCTGCTGCTCCGCCTCCCGCTGGTGCACGACGACGAGCCGCTGGGCTGTTTCGAGGTCGTCCTCCCCGAAGGCCGCTACGAGCGCATGGCGCACGACGTGCTCGTCGTCGTGGCGCAGATGCTCGCGCCGGTGCTGGCGGCCACCGAGCTATCGCAGGATCTCGCGTCCGAGGTCGCGCTCCGCACCCGCCAGCTCGAGTCGCAACGCAACTTCGCCGCCCGGATCATCGACTCGCTCCCCGTCGGGCTGTACGTGATCGACCGGGAGTACCGCATCCGGGCCTGGAACCGCAAGCGGGAGGCGGGCACGCAGGGCGTGTCACGCGAGGATGCGCTGGGGCGCGAAGTGTTTGAGGTGCTCGACCGCCAGCCGCGCGACTTGCTGCAGAAGGAGTTCGACCGCGTGTTCGCGACCGGCGAGATCCAGCAGGTGGAGATGGAGTCGCAGGCGACGGGCGAGTCGCGACACTACCGGATCACGAAGATCCCGATGCGCCTGGACGACGACCAGATCTCGCACGTGATCACGATCGGGGAAGACGTCACGGCGTGGCGCCAGGCGCAGCAGCGGCTCACGCAGACCGAAAAGCTCGCGGCCCTCGGCCAGCTCGCCGCCGGCGTGATGCACGAGATCAACAACCCGCTCGCGACCATCCTCGCCTGCAGCGAAGCGCTCGACCTGCGGGTCGCGGAGCTCCCGCCCGGCGAGCGCCAGGCGCAGGAAGAGTACATCAAGATCATCGACACCGAGGTGCAGCGCTGCCGGCGCATCGTGGACGGCCTGCTCGACTTCTCGCGCCCCAAGACCGGCCACAAGCGGCCCGTGGACATCAACGCGGTCATCGAGCAGACGTTGTTCCTGCTCAAGCACCACGAGCGATTCAAGCGGCTCAGCGTCGAGCGCCAGCTGGGCGCGGGGCTGGGGTCGCCGTCGGCGGATCCGGAGCGGCTGATTCAGTGCTTCATGGCCCTCATGCTCAACGCGCTCGATGCGATGAACGCGCGCGGCGTGCTGACCGTGCGCACCGGGCCGAACCCGCAGCGCAGCGACGAGATCATCGTCGAGTTCATCGACACCGGCACCGGGATCTCGCAGGGCGACCTCTCCAAGATCTTCGAGCCGTTCTTCACCACCAAGCAGCAGGGGCGCGGGACGGGGCTCGGCCTGTCGGTGGCGTACGGCATCGTGGAGGAGCACCGCGGCCGCATCGAGGTGGAGTCCCAGATCGGCGTGGGCAGCAACTTCAAGGTGTACCTCCCGGTCGGATGAAGATCCTCGTCGTGGAGGATGACAAGACGGTCGGCGAGTACGTCCGGCGCGGGCTGGACGAGGCCGGTTATCACGCGGAGCTAGTGGGCGACGGCGACGAGGGGCTCCGCCTCGCCACGGGCGGGCACTTCGACCTGCTCGTGCTCGACCTGCGACTGCCGAAGCGCTCTGGCCTCGACGTCCTGCGCACCCTGCGCGATCGGGGGAACGGCCTGCCGGTCCTCGTGCTCACCGCGCAGGATGCGGTCGACTTCAAGGTACAGGCGCTCCGCATGGGGGCCGACGACTACGTGACGAAGCCGTTCGCGTTCGAGGAGCTGCTGGCGCGCGTGGAAGCGCTGGGCCGCCGCCCCAAGGCGATCGCGCCGCCGGTGCTCAAGGTCCTCGACCTCGCTCTCGACACGGGGAGCCGCGTGGTGACCCGCGCCGGCCGGCCGATCGAGCTCACGCCCAAGGAGTACGCCGTCCTCGAGTACCTGATGCGTCATCAGGGGCGCGTGATGTCGCGCACGCTGATCACGGAGTACGCCTGGGACTACCACTTCGATCCCGGCACGAACATCGTGGATGTAGTGATCACCCGGCTCCGCAAGAAGATCGACCACGGCCACGAGCCGAAGCTGATCCACACGGTGCGCGGCGTGGGATACGTCGTGCGGCCTTGACGTGGAGAGCATTCGCGGGCGGCTGACGTTGTGGTACGCCGCCGCGCTCATCCTGAGCCTCGCCCTCTTCGCCGTGGTGCTCTACTTCGCCCGGCGAAACGCCTCCTACCAGGACCTCGACCGCCGCATCCAGTCGGAGGCCGACCTGACGGCCGGCATCCTGGCCGAGAGCTACCGCGCCCGCAGCGTGCTGGTGGAGCCCGACACCGCCGGCCGGCCCGTGCTGGTCCCCGAAGTTGCTGCGGTCCTCGAGGTCGTTCCCGACTTCCTCCTGCTGACGAGCCGGGATGGGCCGCTGCTGTTCGCGTCGCCGGATGCGCGCGCGCTGACCTTCGGCGAGTTCGAGCAGCTCAACGGGCTCATAGCCCGGCCGCCGGCGCGGGGGGGGACGGGGGCGGGGGGGGGGGGGCGCGCGCCGGGCGTACACCACATCCTCCCGAACGGGCCCACCCTGCACTATGTCATCCGTCTCGTGCCGGAAGCGGGCGGGCAGTTCGGCGCGATCTTCGCCGCCGCCGACACGCGCAGCGCCGAACTGGGTCTGCAGCAGCTTGTGTCGACGATCATCGTGGCCTTCGTGATCGGGGTCGTGCCGGCGGTGCTGGTGGGGCGCTGGATTGCCGGACGGGCCCTGGAGCCCGTGGATCGCATGATCACCGAAGTGCGGGAGATCACGGACGGCCGCACGCTGCACCGCCGGCTGGCGGAGCCGATGGAGAAGGACGAGCTCGGCCGGCTCGCCGAGACGCTGAACCAGATGATGGCGCGCCTCGAGCGCAGTTTCGCGGCCCTGCGCCGCTTTACCGCGGACGCGAGCCACGAGCTCAAGACGCCGCTGACCGTGGTCCGGGCGGGGGTGGAGCGCGCCATCACCCGCCCGGACGTGCCGCAGGACACGCTCGCGGCGCTGGAGGAGACGCTCCAGGAGGTGAACCGCATGACCGAGCTGCTCGATTCGCTGCTGACGCTGGCGCGTGCCGACGAGGGCCGCGCCGAGCTGCACCGCGAGCCCGTGGATCTGCGGGCGATCGTGGCCGAGGCGGGGGAGACGGGCGACCTGCTCGCCGACCACGCGGGGGTCACCATCGAGATCCGCACGCCGCCCGAGCCGGT
>JBGPOM010000211.1:0-4387 GCA_041488075.1 Gemmatimonadota bacterium | reverse complement strand
CGACGCCGAGGCGAACGACCGGCTTCGCCATGTCAGCGCGGCGGGGGAACGGGCATGAGAATGATCTCGGTGTCGGCGGGGAGCCGGAGACCGAGGCGTTCGGCCCGTGGCAAGAGGACGGCCCGGCTCCCCGCGGTGCGGATGCGGCGCTCGAGCTCGCTGCGGCGTCCCTCGAGTCCGGCCCGCTCGGCGCGCAGATCGGCGAGAGCGCGCGCCGCATTGAGCGACGCCGTCTGGCGCGCGATCACCGCCCACAGTGCAGCCAGCAGCGCCACCAGCCAGAACGCCAGCCAGTGCCGGCCCTTAATCATCGTCACCGGCCTTCTCGAAGGCGCGAAACTGCGCCGAGCGGGCCCGCACGTTGCCCGCCACTTCGGCGGCGTCCGCGACGATCGGCTTCTTGGTCAGCACGCGCCCCAGCGCGCGGCCGCGGCAGGTGCAGACCGGCTGGCGCGGCGGGCAGACGCACGCCCGACCCCACTCGCGGAACAGGTGCTTGACGATGCGGTCCTCGCCTGAATGATACGTGATGACGCCGAGGCGACCTCCCGGATCGAGGGCGTCACGGAACGCGGGCAACGCCGCGGCCAGCTGCTCGAGCTCGCCGTTGACCGCGATCCGCAACGCCTGGAACAGCCGCGCGAAGTCGCCCGGGCCCGAGCGGGGCCCGAGCTTCGCGCGGATCGCGTTCACGAAATCGTCGCTCACCGCGAACGACGCTGTGAGGCGCCGCCGGACGACCTCCTTGGCAAGTGCGCGCGCCCGGCGCTCGTCGCCGAAGTCCGCGAACACGGCCGCGAGCCGCTCCTCGGGCCAGCTGTTCAGCACATCGCGCGCGCTCGGCCCCGCCCCCGGGGTCATCCGCATGTCGAGCGGCGCTCCCGGACGAAAGGTAAATCCCCGCTCCGCCGTGTCGACCTGGTGGGAGCTCAACCCCAAGTCCAGCAGAATGCGGTCGGGCCGGAAGGCGCGGACGGCGGCGATGGCCTCGGGAGCAGCGTACGGGGCGGTGAGGTAGGGAATCCCGCCGCCCAGCCGGTCCCGCGCGGCGGCCATGGCAGCGGGGTCGCGATCGATGCCCAGCACCTCCGCGCCCGCCGCGGCGAGCAGCGCGGCGTGGCCGCCGCCACCCAGGGTCGCGTCCACCGCGCGCCGGCTTCCCGCCGCCCAGGCGCGGACGGCCTCCGCGAGGACCGGCAGGTGGTAGGTGGGGGCGGTGGACACCATCCAAAATACGACGGCCCCGCCTGTCGAAACAGGCGGAGCCGGGTGGGACATCCCGCGAGGCGGGTTCAGGCGGGGCTGACGGGGCTCGAACCCGCGACCTCCGGTGTGACAGACCGGCGCTCTAACCAGCTGAGCTACAGCCCCCTACGACGGAGCGTCGGAAGATAGACCGGGGCCCAACTCAATTCAATGGCGGTTCAGAAACTCCGGCACTTGAACGCATCGCGCACTTGGGCTCTCGCCTTCTCGTACTGCGCCACAAACCCGAGCATCTGGTCCGCCGTCGGCGGGTGGACACGCCGGCCGAGTGTCAGCGCGGCTTTCGTGCGGTCCAACCGGTCGAAGATCGCCTTGGCCTTGTCGCAACGGCTGCGATCCGCGGGCTTCAACTTGGTCATCTCTTGATACGGCTTGCTGAGGGTCAATACGGACGACAAGCCATACCAGAAGCTGGCATTGACCCGCACCTGGAAGCGTGGTCCGACAGTGTCGAGGGATGAGCGCGGGGCGACCACCTGCAGCAGCGTGTCGAGCCAGACGTAGGCCCGGTCGTACGCGGCGGCCTGGGCGATCTTCGAGGCGCCGGTGAGCATGATGACCGCGGCGGTAAGGCGCTGGCCCGAGTCGCTCGAGACGAGCGCCGGATGCAAGTACGGGCGCGCCGAGTCCACCCGCTCGGCGAAGGCCTGCTGCAGCGCTTTCAGGGACACCGAGTCCTTCATCGCCGTGAGGACGTGCGCCCGGGCGGTGTCGTAGACCGTGTGATCGACGATCGTCTTGGCGATGAGCAGGCTCAGCGTGACATCGCCCCCGGGTAGGAGGGCGAGGGCCCGCTTGTACACGACGATGGCGGAGTCGTCCATGCCCGCCTGCTCGAAGGCCCCGCCCAGCGCTCTGAGGAAGCTCTGATTGTTCGGGAAGTTCCTGACCGCCGCCCGGGCCAGGGCGAGCAGCGCCTGGGTATCGGCCGCCTGCTGCGCGGCGCCGATCGCCGTCCTGAGGAACGACGTGTCGCGCAGCACCGACGAGTCGTGCTGGGCCTGCGTCATGAGCCCGTTGAGGGCGCAGCGCCACAGCTCGCCCTCGATGCAGATCTGCTTCTTCATCTCGACGAGCTGCTGCTCGCCCGGAGTAACGGCCAGCCCGGCGTCGAGCAGGTCCACGGCCTGCTGGAACTGTTTCATCTGGCGCAGCAGCTGGGCGATGGCGAGGCGCCTCGAGGTGTTGCGCTGCTCGCACCCGAGCCCTCCGATAAAGGCGTCGATCGCCTTGAGGGTGTCGCCCTTCTGCTGGTACCCGCGCGCGACGTTCTCCCACGCCGTGCTGTTGCACGAGTCGCCCTTGAGGGCGCGCTGCGACGCCGCGATGATGCTGTCCACCGGCATCCGCTGCGCCTCGTAGACGGTGGCGATGCAGAGGTTGGCGCCGGCCGAAGTGGGATCGATGGCGAGCGCCTTCTGCGCCGCCGCGATGGCCCGCGGGAACTGCCCACGCTGGCGGTTCGTCGTGCACTCGCGCGCCTGCTCGCTCGCGCGGATGACGGTACTCAGCCGCTGCGTGATCGCCTCGGCGAGCGCCTGCGGCGTGCCCGGGTTGCCGCTGGTCACCGTGAAGCTCACGGCCATCCCCGAGCTCCCGATGTCGAACACATGCACCTGTGCCGTCAGGGTGGCGTCGCGGCGCGTGAGCGCGCCGGTCAAGTACGCCTGCACCGAAAGGAACCGCGCCAGCTGCCGCGCCTGCTGGTCGTCGAGCAAGCCGTCGCAGGGGAAGCCCGACGCCGTCAACGCCTCGCACAGTTTCGCCTTGGTCACCACCACCACCTTGTACTTGGCGACCTGGGCGATGCGGTCGCGCACGGCGTCCGTCACCACGATGCTCATCGCGGAGTCGGCAGCGGCCACCGCGAAGGGCAGCACCAGCAGTTTCTCGTGCGGCTGGGTGACGGCGAGCTGAGCCGACGCCGTGCCGGCGGCTCCCGCCATCAGTGCGACCACCAAGCAAAGCTGTCTCACGCGGTCAATCCTCCGTTGCAGTCTGCTACCCCGATGGGCGAAGAGGGATTCGAACCCCCGACTTCCTGCGTGTAAGGCAGGCGCTCTGAACCGCTGAGCTATTCGCCCGCGCGGCGGGTCGCTACAGGGCCAAGCCTACCGGAAAGAAAACGCAGTAGCCAAGGACGAGCAGAATCGGCGCCAGCGTCGTCGACCCCTTTGACAGGAGCCAGTACCCCACGGCGAGCGACACGATGGCTGCGGCGAGACACAGATAATTCTTGGGTCCGAAGCGCAGACGCGAGCGCGTGAATATCTGCTCTGGCATAGGCGCAGGAGTCTATGGGGCAATCTCAAGCTCGTCAAGCAGTTGGCCGTCGTCCAGCGCCGCGCGGCGGGCGCGGTCGCGGCGCCGCCGCAGCATCACCAGCGCCGCCAGCAAGCCGCCGATCGCCGCCCAGAACAGGCCCATCGCCGCGGCCCAGGAGACCCAGCCGTAACGCGACGCCACGTCGCGCTGCCACCGCGCCTCGAAGTCGCCCTCGGTCACGTGATAGGTCGCGCGCAGCGCCGCGTCGAAGGTCGGCTCCCGCCCGAGGTTCCCGAGCAGGGGATCGAGTCCCCGCTTCCCGCCCCACCGGTAGAGCAGCAGGACGGCGGTCGTCGCGAGCGCGTATCCGGTCTCGGCGTCCCCGGGCGCGCCCCGCAGTGCCCGGTCGACTTCGTCGAGATCCATCCGCACGCCGCGGGCGAGCTGCCAGTTCAACCGGAGCGCGTCGAGCCGGCCCCACTCCTCGGCCGCGACCGCCGCGTACCCTTCCTCGAACCACAGCGGCACGGGTTGGCCCACGTACCACCGCAGCGCCAGATGCGCGAGCTCGTGCCTGAGGGCGGACGGGCGGACGGCCGGACGGTCGGTCAGCAACACAATTGTGCCGAGATCCGGAAACGCCGCGCCTTCGCTCCACCGCGGCAGCCGGCCGCGGGTGAGCGAGTCGAAGCGCGCGCGGGTGCCGGCCAGGATGAGACGGATGGGCCGTTGCGGCAGGGCGCCGATCCCGGGGAATCCTCCGGCGCGGTCGGCGGCCTCGGCGAGCGCGACCGCGAGCGCCTCCTGGCCCGGCCAGGCGACGGCCGTCACACGGCCCACCGTCACGGCGGTGGGG
>JBGPOM010000210.1:0-4388 GCA_041488075.1 Gemmatimonadota bacterium | reverse complement strand
GTTCCGCATCTCGGGCGGCGCGCTATGGTACCACCTCGACCAGACCCTCGAGTCGTGGATCGGGCGCTACGACTTTCAGTCCCGCCGCTTTCGCTCGATTCAGGACGAGCGCGACCGGCACCGCGAGCGCAGCTACGAGATCTATCCCGACTCGGGATTCTACCGCGAGGCGGGGCGCGACACGACGTTCGCCACCGTGGCCGAGCCGCTCGACGACGCGGCATTCCTGTACTGGATTCGCACGCTCCCACTCGAGATCGGCAAGCGGTACGAGTTCGCCCGCTACTTCCGGCCCGACCGCAATCCCGTGATCATCGAGGTGCTGGGGCGCGAGCGCGTGAGCGTCGCGGGCAAGAAATGGGACGCCATCGTGGTGCGCCCGAGGATTCCGCAGGGCCGGGGCATCTTCGCCGAGCGCTCGGAGACGCGCATCTGGCTCTCCGACGACCCGCGCCGCATCGTCCTGGCGATCCAGTCCAACTTCTCGTTCGGTCAGGTCACGTTGAAGCTCAAGGAGCTTTTCGTTCCGGAGCAGCCATGACGGACTATCGCGAAGCCGACTTCGCCCGCCTGAAAACCGTCCCCATCGCCCGCCGTGCCAACAAAGTCGATCCCTCACTGCTCGCGCACCCACCGGGCACGGATCGCTCGTTCGCCGCCTTCTGGGACGCGCTCCCCGCCATCCTCGCCGCTCAGGACCTGAAGTACGTGGTGGATCGGCTCGTCGCCGCGGCGGGCCGGCGCGCGGTCGTGGCGATGCTGGGCGGCCACGTCATCAAGGTGGGGCTCGGTCCCCTGCTCATCGAGCTGATGCGGCGCAAGGCGGTGACGCACGTCGCCATGAACGGCAGCGCCGCGATCCACGACTTCGAGCTGGCGGCGTTCGGCGGGACGAGCGAAGACGTGGCGGCCGGACTCGGCGACGGGACGTTCGGCATGGCGGAGGAGACGGGGCGGGACATGAACGCCGCGCTGGCGCGCGGGGCCGGGAGCGACCAGGGCGCGGGCGAAGCGCTGGCGGAGTATCTGCGCGGGCGCAAAGACCTGCCCGGCCGCGACGTCTCGGTGCTCGTCGCTTGCGCGCAGCTCGGCGTGCCGGTGACGGTGCACGCCGCGGTCGGCGCCGAGATCATTCACCAGCATCCGACCGCCGACGGCGCCACGATCGGCGCCACGAGCCACCGCGATTTCAAGCGCCTCGCGGGCGCCCTCCCCGGCCTCGACGACGGGGGCGTCGTCCTGAATCTGGGCAGCGCGGTCGTGATGCCCGAGGTGTTCCTCAAGGCGCTGACGATCGCGCGCAACCTGCACGGCGGGAAACCCACGAACTTCACCGCCTGCGACTGCGACATGCAGCGCCACTACCGGCCGCGCGTCAACGTGGTCGAACGGCCCACGCTCGCGGGCGGCCGCGGCATCCAGCTCACCGGCCACCACGAGATCCTGTTTCCGTTGATCAGCTGGGCCGTGCTCTCGCGGCTCGATGCGCGGTCGGCGTAGGGGCACGGCAATGCCGTGCCCCTACCGCCACCGCGCCACGTTCGCCCTGCTGGCGTTCGCCGTCGCGTGCGTCTCGCGCACCGTGACGCCGCGCGGAGCGGTGGCGGCGGCGACCCCGGACCAGGTGGAGGGTCTCGTGCGCCTGGCAGTGACCCTCGACGCCGCGGGCGACCACGCCGCCGATACGCTGTACGCCCCCGACGCGATCGTGGTCGGGAACGCCCGGGTGCGGCTCGCGGCGCCACGGTTCGCCGGGATCAGCTACGGCGGCCGGGTCACCATCGCGGCGGCGACGGTGACCGTGGAGGGCCGGTTTGCGTGGGTGATGATGGACTACCGATGGATCAACGCGCAGCAGGGCCTGGCCGAAGCCGGCCGGGTCACCTTTGTCTGCGAACAGCGGGAGCGAGGCTGGAGAATCGTGCACGCGCACTCCAGCCAGGTGCTCCCCTGGGATCGTTAGGCGCTGCTTGGGCGCCCCTTGATGGCGTCGCGCAACTTGTCGGCGGTGCTCGGGCTGACGAGGCGCAAGCCGAGATAGAAGAGGAATCCGATCGCGGCGAGCCACAACAGCTTCATGGCCAGGCCGACCACGAAGCCGAACAGGCCCAAGATCAGGTTCAGGGCGAACCACGCCACGACGGCCAGCAGGGCGAAGCCCAGGATGCTCCGAAACATGGTACCCTCCATAGTGTCCGTACGTCTTCAGCGGGCGTACGCTTAAATGTCGCACAAAGTTTCGTCCTGTGAAGTGATCGTCGTGGGCGGCGGTGTGATCGGCGCCGCCTGCGCCCGCGCCGCCGCCCTCCACGGCCTCCGCGTGGTCCTGTGCGAGCCCGGCCCCGACCCCGCCGCCGCCTCCCCCGCGTCCGCCGGCATGCTCGCCGCCCAGATCGAGCCCACCGACGAATGGCTGCGCGGCCTGGCCGTGCGGGGCCGCGACCTCTACGAGGACCTGGCCCCGGCCCTGCGGGAGACCACCGGCCTCGACATCGGGTTCTGGCGCGCAGGGATCGCCTCGGTGGCGTTCGACGACACCTCCGCCGAACGGCTGCGCGACGCCGTGGCCGAACAGCGCCAGGCGGGCCTCCGCTGCGACTGGCTCGAGCCCGACGACGTGGCGGAGCAATTCCCTGGCGTGGCCGGCTGCCTGGGCGCGCTGTTCGCGCCGGAAGACGGCGCGGTGGACGCCCCGGCGCTCACGCGCGCCCTCCTCGCCGACGCCCGCCGGCTCGGTGTGACGGTGCTGCCGGAGCGGGTCGCCCGCGTTGTCACGGCGGTTGGGGGGGGAGGGGGGCGCGCAACGGGGGTCGCGCTCGCGGACGGCACGATCAGCGCCGAGCACGTCGTGATCGCCGCCGGGGCATGGTCCTCCCGCATCGGTGGCCTGCCCCGGCCACTGCCGGTCGAGCCGGTGCGCGGCCAGATGGCCGCCGCCCCTTGGCCCGCGGGCGTGCCGCCCGCCATCCTCTTCTGCGATCACAGCTATGTCTTGGCGCGCGGCGCCGAAGCCCTGATGGGAAGCACCATGGAGCGCGCGGGGTTCGACGGCCGCGTCACGGAGGCGGGGATCGCCCAGATCGTGGCCGGCGCGGCGCGCCTCCTGCCGGCGCTCGGCGCCGCGCCCCCGATCCGCACGTGGGCAGGCCTGCGCCCTGTGACCCCCGACGGCCGCCCGATTCTCGGGGCCGATCCCGAGATCCCCGGCTTGTGGTACGCGACCGGCCACGGCCGGAACGGGATTCTGCTCGCCGCCCTCACCGGCGACGTCATCGCCGACCTCCTCACGAAGGGCGCGACCGACGTGGACATCGCGGCGCTGGCACCGGCGCGCATCGCAGCGACGTAGCGTCCGATGTTCCGCACCTGCGCCTTCTGCAACGCGCCGTTCGACGGTGACGGCGGCCCCTCCGGGCTCGGCGTCGGACGGCGCCTCGCCTTCGACGAATGGCGCGGACGGTTGTGGGTCGTTTGTTCGCGGTGCAGCCGCTGGAACCTGACGCCGCTGGACGACCGGCCGGAGCGCATCGAGGCCGTGGCCCGCGTGGCGCGCGACGGCGGGAGCCGCGTCGTGGCCGCCACCGATCAGGTGACGCTGATCCGGTGGCAGCACTACGACCTCGTGCGCGTGGGAAAGCCGCTGCGAGTCGAGCTCGCCACCTGGCGCTACGGCGAGCGGTTACGCACCCGCCAGCGGGACCGCATGAAGTTCGTGGTGCCGCTCACGGTCGCCGCCGTCGGGCTCGGCATCGCGGCGAACGTCGCGGCGGGTGGAGGGCTGGGGGTGTTCGTGTGGAACCTGCATCGCCTCGTCGATCGGGCCTACATCGGCATCGTCGGCAACCGCAAGGTGCTGCTCTCCGAGCCGCCGAACTGCGCTCACTGCGGCGCCGTAATGCAACTCCGCGCGCGTCACGTCCAGCACGCGCGCGTCGTCCCCGACGCACACGCGGAGGTCGCTGTCGTCCTGAGCTGTCCCCGATGTCAGCGTGAGGGCGCGCAGCTCACCGGGCCCGACGCGGTGCACGTGCTGCGGCAGGGGCTCACCTACCTGAACGTCTCCCGCAGCGGCCGCCGGCGGGCGGAGGATGCGGCCCGCGCGGTGGATGACGTGGGCGGCGCCGACCGGCTGCTGCAGGACGTGGCGCGGCGGGAGCTGACGCTGCGCGCACTCCGGCCGGAGCGTCGGCTGGCCCTTGAGATGGCAGTGGACGAGCGTGCCGAGGTCGCAGAGCTGGAGCGGCAGTGGCGGGAGGCCGAGGAGATCGCGGAGATCGCCGACGGCACGCTCAGCACCACGGACCAGTTGGAAGAGGAGCTGCGCCGCTTGAAGCAGAGGTTTGGCAATCAACCGTTCGGTTGAATTTCGGCCTACCCCACCCTCCGGG
>JBGPOM010000209.1:0-4402 GCA_041488075.1 Gemmatimonadota bacterium | reverse complement strand
CACCGAGGGGCTGATGGCCGCGGTGCCGCGCATCGACGCGCCCAAGTCCCGCCTCCAGGCCATTCCCGGCCAGGTGCCCGCCGCAACCGACTGGCCCTCGGGCTGCCGCTTCCACCCCCGCTGCCCCCACGCGTGGGCGAAGTGCGCGATCGACGAGCCGCCCCTGCTTGGCGAGGGCGACCACGCCGCGCGCTGCTGGCTCGTCCAGGAGCCGGCGCGCCGGCGGCGCGAGCCATGACGGCGCCGCTCGTCGACATCCAGGACCTCGTCAAGCACTACCCCGGCGAGCGCGGTTTCCTCGGCCTGGGCCAGCCGCGCGCGGCGGTGCGCGCCGTGGATGGCGTGTCGCTCTCCATCGCGCCCGGGCGGACCCTGGGCCTCGTGGGCGAATCGGGCTCGGGAAAGTCCACCGTCGGCCGGACCATCCTGCGCCTCCAGGAGCCGACGGCGGGGCGCGTCCTGTTCGAGGGCGCCGACGTGTTCGCCCTCGGGACGGGCGAGCTGCGGGCCCTGCGGCGCCGCATGCAGATCGTCTTCCAGGATCCCTACAGCTCCCTCAACCCGCGGATGACCGTGCGTAGGACACTGCGCGAGCCGCTCGAGATCCACCGCCTCGCCGCGCCGGCTCAAATGGACGCCCGCGTCACGGCGCTGCTCGACGAGGTCGGCCTCGATCCCGCGTTCGCGGGACGGTACCCGCATGAGCTGTCGGGGGGCCAGCGGCAGCGCGTGGGGATCGCGCGGGCGCTCTCGGTCGAGCCGCGCTTCATCGTGTGCGACGAGCCCGTGAGCGCGCTCGACGTGTCGGTCCAGGCGCAGGTGCTGAACCTGCTCGCCGACCTGCAGCAGAAGCGCCGCCTCACCTACCTCTTCATCGCCCATGACCTCGCCGTGGTGCGTCACATCGCCGACGAGGTCGCGGTGATGTACTTGGGGCGCATCGTCGAGCGCGCGCCCGCCGCCGCCATCTATAGCGCGCCGCGCCACCCGTACACGCGTGCCCTGCTTTCGGCGGTGCCCGAGCCGAATCCCCGCGCGACGCGGGAGCGCATCGTGCTCTCGGGCGACATCCCGTCGCCCGCCCACCCGCCGTCCGGGTGCCCGTTCCACCCCCGCTGCCCGCACCCCAAGAAGAACGATCGCTGTCGTACCGAGACGCCCGCGTTGCGGGTCGTGGGTGACAGGCCCCCCCCCCCCTCCCTCCCCGCACATGTCGCGGCCTGCCACTTCGCCGAGGAGCCGATGTGATCACGGGCCTGCTGCTGCTGCAGACGCTGACGAACCTGAACGCCGTGCCCGCCGGCCCCGGCCTGCCGCCGGGATGGCGGCTCGCGACCGTGCGGGGCGTCCAGGCCCCGGCGTTTCGCGTCACGGGGTCGCATGCCCTGCGCGTCGTGGCCACGGGCCAGGCCGGGACGGCGACCTACCGCCTGCGGAGTCCGCTGCGCCCGCCCGCCTCGATCCGCTCCGGCGCGCTGACGTGGCGCTGGCGCGCCGAGACGCCGCTCCGGGGCGCCGACCTGAAGCGCCGCGCCGGCGACGACAGTCCCATGCGCGTCGTGATCACGTTTCAGGACGGCCGGGTGCTGCTCTACTGCTGGGGAAACCGGGAGGGACGCGGCGAGAGCTTCGCGAGCTGGGCGGGTCGGAACCGGATGGTGGTGGTGCTCGAGCGAGCCGAGGACGCCGACGGGTCCTGGCACGTGGAGCGCCGGGACCCGTTCAGCGACTACCGTCGCCTGTGGAACAACGCCCCCAAGCCGATCGTCTCGGTGGGGGTGAGCGCCGACACCGATGGGCTCAAGGTGCGGGCCGCAGCGGAAATCGGCGACCTCACCTGGACGGGGCCTTAGCCCCCGTGATTGTGTGATCCGTCGCGATTGCTTGGTCCGTCTTGCAGTGCTTTGGTCCCCGTTCCAACACCTGTGCCGATAGTTTCGTGATCCCCGGGCTGCCGCCCGGGTCAGTGGGGGAGTCCAAGCTCGGTGGGGTTTATCCCCGGGCTTGCGCCCGGGGTCAGGTGGATCCCGATAGCTTGGCGATCCCCGGGCTGCCGCCCGGGGTCAGTTTGAGCCCATGACACCTCATCATGCCTATCAGTTGTACGCCCACATCACTTGGCATACTTGGCGGCGGGTGGGATGTGTGGACGAGGCGGCGGCACGCGACGTCGAGACCGCCATGAGAAACGCGGAAGCCCCGAGCGGCGTCCGTGTGCTCCGGAGCGCGGTCTTGGCGGACCACGTACATGTCCTCGCGAGCTTCCGGCCGGATGGCTCGTTGAGCGACTTCGTGCGACTCGCGAAGAGTGGATCGGCGTATCGCGCGAACAGCCGGATTCCCGGGGCGGTGCGCTGGGCCCGCGGTTTCTACGCGGCCTCAATCAGCAAGCAGGATCTCCCCCGAGTCGTTGGCTACATCCGCGGTCAGCACCGCCGACATCCCGACCGGATTCCCCGAGTGGGTCGGAGTTCGGCTGACCCCGGGCGGCAGCCCGGGGTTCACTACCATTTCGACCCCTCTCAGGCCTGACCGACCCCGGGCGCAAGCCCGGGGTTCACCAAACCAGATCTCGCCCGGACCTCCTACTGACCCCGGGCGGCAGCCCGGGGTTCATCCCCCATGCGAGACGGCAGGCGCCCCGCGCAGCCCGTCCACCTCCGCTCCCACCGCGAGCAGCCAGCCCGCCGTCAAGAGCCAGCCGCCGTACTGCAGGTCCCCCGTGCGCAGCCCACTGAAGCAGTAGTAGACGGCGGGGAGCCCGATCACCATCAAGAGCAGCAGCGGCAGCCGCTGCGCCTTCGTCCCGCGGCCCTGCGACCAGAGGAGGATCGCGCCCGTCGTCCCGAGCGCCGTGACCCCCAGGAACCACGGGTCGTCCTCCCCCTTGATCGTCTGGTGCAGGTACATCCCGGCGAGGATGAAGTACACGACCCGGAAGACGCCGTGCAGCAGCTGGCCGTTCCGCTCGTGAAAGCGCGCCAGCGCGGGGACGAAGGTGTGCAGCACGTAGGCGATCGTGACGAGCACGGGGATGCCGACGAGGAAACTGGGCTCGAGCCCGTCCCACGCGCCGGTGAGGGGCCGCACACCGCAGCCGTACGGCAGGACGAGCCCGACTGCCAGCAACGCCGCCGCGAGTTTCTTGAGCACCGTGCCTCCCTCTGGTCTAGTGCACCCCACCCATCAGGTTCCGCACCGGCTTGATCAGCACAAACATGATTGCGGCCGCACCGAGGGACACCCCGGCTACGACGCCGAACAGCGTCGGCAACGGCATCGAACTGAAGAACCCGGCCGTCCAACCCGCCAGCAGGTTGCCGAGCCAGTTCGACAGGAAGAACACGCCCATCATCCGTCCAACGAGGCGGGGCGGGGCGAGCTTCGTGACCGCGCTCAGTCCCACGGGGCTCAGGCAAAGCTCACCCAACTCTTCGATCGCGTAGGCCAGCACGAGCCACAACGGACTGACCTTCACCCCCGCACCGCTCTGGGCCAGGGATGCGGCCGGCACAAGGAGGAGGAACGCCAGACCGGCAAAGAGGAGCGCCAGGGCGAATTTCGCAGGACTGGACGGCTCCCGATGTCCCAGCCGCACCCAGAGCCACGCCATGACGGGCGCGAGCAGGATGACGAAAATGGGCTGCACCGCCTGCAGCCAGGACGCGGGAATCACCCATCCGAAGACTTCGCGGTCGGTGTACCGATCCGCGAACAGATTGAGCGTCGAGCCTGCCTGCTCGTAGGCGCCCCAGAACAACGCCGCGAAGATGAACAGGACGAAGATGGCGGCAATGCGCTTCCAGTCCGCGACGGTCAGGGCCGCGCGGGTGGGCGTGGCCGTCGCCGCAGGTCCCGTCTCCCTCGGCCGGGTGGCCAAGCGATCAATCGCGAGCTGGAGGCGCTTCTTCCCGAGCACGTACTGGATGAGACCCAGCGTCATTCCGACGCCGGCGGCGGCAAACCCGAGATGCCAATCGACCTTTTCGGCCAGGGCGCCGGCACCCGTGATCCCGAGGAAGGCCCCGATGTTGATACCCATGTAGAAGATGGAAAACCCGGCATCCCGACGTCGGTCGTTTGCCTCGTAGAGCGACCCGACGAGTGTGCTCACGTTCGGCTTGAGCAGACCCGTACCGACCACGATGAGGGCCAGCCCCGTGTAGAAAAAGGGGAGCGCGTGGAACGCCAGCGTGAAGTGGCCCAGGGCGATGATGATCCCGCCGATGAGCACGCTGCGGTACTGTCCCAGGAAGCGGTCCGCAATGAACCCGCCGAGAATTGGCGTTAGCCACACACTGCTCGTGTACAGCGCGTAGACGTGCGCGCCCTGCTTGTCGTCGAATCCCAGCCCCCCGGACGCCACCGCCGCGGTGAGATAGAGGATCAGGAACCCCCGCAT
>JBGPOM010000208.1:0-4429 GCA_041488075.1 Gemmatimonadota bacterium | reverse complement strand
TCGGGCTTGATGTCGCGATGGATCACGCCGTGCTGATGCGCGTACGCGAGCGCGCTCGCCGCCTGCCGGGTAATGGCCAGCGCCTCGTCGATGCCGAGCTGGGTCTCGCGGCGCAGACGGTCGCGCAGCGACTCGCCGCGAATGTACGGCTGCGCATACCACAGGAAGCCGTCCGACTCCCCGGAGTCGAGCAGGGTCAGGATGTGGGGATGGTCGAGACGGGCGGTAATCTTGATCTCGTTGAGAAACCGCTCGGCGCCCAGCTGGGCGGCGATCTCGGGCCGCAGCACCTTGAGGGCGACCTCGCGATCGTGCTTCCGCTCGCGCGCGAGGTACACGATCGCCATGCCGCCGATCCCGAGTTGTCGCTCGATCACGAAGCGATCGGCGAGGGCGGCGGAGAGGCGGGGCAGCATGTCGAGCATGGACGACAAAACTACGGCGCCGGGGTGACGCGCTAAAGCCCCCTCTCGTATTTGCGCCGCGGCGCCTCGCTCCCCATAGTAGCGCCGATGCCTGAGCCCTCCGCAGACACGCTCACCCTGCTCACCCGCGCGCTGGGCCACAAGTACGAAGTCCGCCGCCTGGTCGGCCAGGGTGGTTTCGCCGAGGTGTACGAGGTCTGGGACAAGGAGCTGGAGCGGCGCCTCGCGGTGAAGGTGCTGCGTCCCGACGTCGCCTGGACGGCGGGGATGATCGAGCGCTTCCAGCGCGAGACCCGCGCCGCCGCGCGGCTCGAGCACCCCAACATCCTGCCGATCCATTTCGTGGGCGAAGGCGAAGGGCTCGCCTACTACGCGATGCCGTTCGTGGAGGGGATGTCGCTGGGCGAGCTGCTGAAGCGATCGGGCGCCCTGCCGCCCGCGCGCGCCCTCGCCATCATCATCCCGATCCTCGACGCGCTCGAGCACGCTCACCAGGCGGGCCTGCTGCACCGCGACGTCAAGCCGGACAACATCATGCTCGACAGCGCGCGCGGGCGGCCGCTGCTGGTGGATTTCGGGATCGCGCGGCGGCTGGACGGCTCCGCGGGAGCCAGCCTGACTCAGACGGGCGTGGTGATCGGCACGCCGCACTACATGAGCCCCGAGCAGGCCCTCGGCGACCCGAACCTCGATCGGCGCTCGGACCTCTACTCCCTCGGCGCCGTGCTCTTCCAGATGGTGACGGGTGCCCCGCCGTTCGACGGCGAGTCGTCGCAGCAGATCGTGGGCAAGCACATCGCCGAACCGCCGCCCGCCGCGGCGGACGTGCATCCGAGCGTGCCGCGCGAGCTGTCGGATGTGATCATGCGCTGCCTCGCGAAGCAGCCCGACGACCGGTTCCAGTCGGCGGCGGCGGTGATCCGCGCGCTCGAGGGCGGCGGGCAGCCGAGCAGCGAGCGCGCGCGCGCGAGCGCGGCGCAGGCGGCCACCGAGCTGCTGGTGAGCGGCGCGACGACGCGCCCCCGCGCGGCAGCCAGGGCACGGGGCCGTGCCCGGCGCACCGTTTGGATTGCTCTGGCCGCTGCCCTACTGCTGCTCGCGCTCGGAGCGGGCGCGCTGTGGCTCTCGCCGCCAACGCTTACCTTTTCAAATCAGCTGGCCGGCACCGTCGCCGTGCAGGTCGCCGGCGAGGAGCGCCGCTTGCTTCCCGGCGGGAGCTTGACCCTGAGACTTCAGCGTGGCCGGCGTCTCGATTTGTCGTGGCAGCTCGTGCGGAGCCTCGGCATCGCGTTCGGCGACACGATCGCTGTTCCGCACCCGAGCGGCCGCGTGCGATTGAGCGCGACGGCGCGCACGCGGAGCGGCGCCTACTTCGCGCCGCTCATCACGAACGAAACCGGCGGGCCGCTCACGATCACCGTCAACGCGGGGCTCGCCGGCCCGGTGCCGTGTGGATGCATCGTGCCTGCGGGGGCGGTGCGGATGGAGATCGGCTACTACCCGCTGTTCGCGAATTCGACGGTGCGTGCCGAGGACTCGGGCACCGGGCGCACGGCCACGTTCCGGGACCTGGGACGGCAGGTGGACGCGGCGCGCGGCGTGGTGGGGTTGCTGTTCAGGGCGGTGGACCTGCGTTAGCCCAAGATGGGTGATTAGCCCCCTGGCTCTCCTCGCAGGAGGGGTCGCGGCGAATCACCCGAGCCGAGAAAGCTTCTTGAGCGACGTCACTCTCGATCCCCCCGACGCCTCGGGCGACCACGCGGGCGATCCGCTGCTCGACGAAAACTACCTGATTCTTTCGACGATCCATTCCGCCAAGGGCCAGGAATGGGACGCCGTGTACGTGCTGAACGTCGTGGACGGCTGCATTCCCTCGGACATGGCGACGGGCAGCGACGCGGAGATCGAAGAGGAGCGGCGGCTGCTCTACGTGGCGATGACGCGGGCGCGCGACCACCTCTCCCTGCTCCAGCCGCATCGCTTCTACACGGGAACGAGCCGCAGGAACGGCGACCGGCACATCTATGCGCCGCGGACGCGGTTCATTCCCGATAGCATCCTCCCGCTATTCGAGCGCGCAGCGTCGGGGAGAATGGAGACGGAAGATCAGCCGAGCATGCCTTCGGGTAGGCTAAACGTCGCGGCGAAGCTGCGCGAGATGTGGAGCTAACCTCAACCGGCTGGCAGTTTCCCCCGCGCTGCCGCATCTTGACGCCGCATGGGAGACCTCGAGCGCCGCCTGCAGGAAGCCTTGGCGGGCCGCTATCGCCTGGAACGCGAGCTCGGGCGCGGCGGCATGGGCCTCGTGTTTCTCGCCGACGACGTCAAGCACGGCCGCAAAGTCGCCCTCAAAGTGCTGCGCCCCGAGCTGGCCCAGTCGCTGGGGGAGGATCGCTTCCTTCGCGAAATCCGCATCTCGGCCCGCCTCAATCACCCCAACATCCTCACCCTGATCGACTCCGGCAGCGCCGCCGGCTTCATGTACTACGTGCTGCCCTACGTCGAAGGCGAGTCGTTGCGCGACCGGCTGAACCGCGAACGGCAGCTCCCGGTGGACGAGGCGCTCCGGATCACCCGCGAAGCGGCCGATGCACTGGCATACGCGCACGGCGCGGGCGTTGTGCATCGCGATATCAAGCCGGAGAACATCCTGTTCGAGGCGGGACACGCGGTGGTGGCGGACTTCGGGATCGCCCAGGCCGTGAGCGAGGCGGCCGGGGACAAGCTCACGCAGTCGGGCATCGTCGTCGGTACGCCGGCCTATATGAGCCCGGAGCAGGCCACGGGAGCGGACTCCGTAGATGGCCGCTCGGACATCTACAGCCTCGCGTGCGTGCTGTACGAGATGCTGGCGGGCGCGCCGCCCTATATGGGCCCCACGCCCCATGCGATCCTCGCGCGCAAGGCACTGGAGCCGGTGCCCGGCCTGCGGGTCGTGCGCGAGACCGTGGCGCCCGCGCTCGAGGCGGTGATCGTGCGCGCGCTGGCCAAAGTGCCGGCCGACCGTTACGCGACGGCCCGCGAGTTCGCCGAGGCCCTGGCCGGCGCACCGGCGCGTCCGGCCGCGCCGCTCCGTGGCCGGCTGGTCATCACCGCTTCGGTCATCCTGGTGATCGCCGCGGCGGCGTACGTCGTGCTCGCCCTGACCGGCGGCAACAGCGCGTCCGCGCTGAGCGGGACGCGCGCCACGTTCGCCCGTCTCACCGGTGACCCCGGCGTCGAGTGGTTCCCCAGCCTCTCGCCTGACGGGAAATGGGTGGTCTACGCCGGCGACGCATCGGGCAATCGCGATATCTACCTCCTGAGTGTGGGGGGCCAGAACGCGATGAACCTCACCGCCGACTCGCCCGCCGACGACGACCAGCCGGTCTTCTCACCCGACGGCGCGCAGATCGCATTCCGCTCCGCGCGGGACGGCGGCGGCCTCTTCATCATGGGACGAACGGGCGAGGCGGTACGGCGCGTGACGAGGTTCGGGTACAAGCCGAGCTGGAGCCCCGACGGGACACAGCTCGCCTTCGTCACGGAAAATGTGGAATTCAACCCGCAGAACTCCGAGAACCGGGGCCAGCTGTGGGTCGTCGAGGTGCAAAGCGGGAAGACACGGCGGATCGACGTGCCCGATGCCAGTCTCCCCAGCTGGTCGCCGCACGGTCACCGCATCGCGTACTTCCACCGACTGGGAGCGACGGCGCGGGGTCATGTGTGGACGGTGCCCGTCGCTGGAGGCGAGCCGACTGCGGTCACCGCCGGTCTCACACGGGATTGGAACCCGACGTGGTCACCGGACGGCGAGTACCTCTACTTCGTGAGCGATCGGGGCGGCAGTATGAACCTGTGGCGCGTGCGGATCGACGAAGCATCCGGACGCCCGCTCGCGGACCCCGAGGCGGTCACGACGCCGGCCACGTCGCTCGCGCATATCAGCCTCTCGGCGGACGGCCGGCACATCGCGTACAGCTCCGTGCTGGTCACGACCAACGTGCAACGGGCGGCGTTCGACC
>JBGPOM010000207.1:0-4433 GCA_041488075.1 Gemmatimonadota bacterium | reverse complement strand
TGAACCCTTTTCGCCATGCGCGGACGCTCATCTCGATCTGAAAGGCATAGCCATTGGAGCGCACTTGAGACAGGTCGATCGTCTCGAGCACGCGCCTGCGAAAGCACTTGAACCCCCCGGTGAGGTCCCAGATGCGGAGCCCCGTGACCCACCGTGCATAGATGTTGGCGCAATAGGATAGCATGAGGCGCCCCATCGGCCAATTGACCACCGCCACCTTCCCCTCGAGGTAGCGCGACCCCAGCACCACGTCGGCGCCCTCGACGGCCGTGAGAAAGTCCTTGAGGTACGCCGGGTCGTGGGAGAAGTCGGCGTCCATCTCGAAGATGTAGTCGTAGCCCCGCTCCAGGGCCCAGCCGAAGCCCCGGATGTACGCCGTGCCGAGGCCCAGCTTCCCCTCCCGGTGGAGCACGTGCACGCGGGGGTTCGCCGCGGCAAGTTCGTCGGCCATACGCCCCGTGCCGTCGGGGGAGTTGTCGTCCACGACCAGCACATCGAGCCGCGGGTCCTGCGCCAGGACCTGGGGGACGATGTTCCGGAGGTTCGCGGCCTCGTTGTAGGTCGGGATAACGACCAGGGCGCGCTCAGCCATGCTTTACACGATTGGCGAACCGTTTCGTAACGGGCGGGCCGACGAGACACCCGACGACGATCAGTGTTGCCAGGATCGAAATCATCCGCCCCGTCCGGTAGCGGCTCGAGCGATATACCAGCTCCAGGCGACGGGCGCCTGCCGGTACGGGAACCGTGATGAACGTCTCGTCCCCTCGTAGGACCGGAGCGTTCACCCCATCCACGGTCGCGTGCCAGTCCAAGTACCAGTTCTCGGCCACGAGCACGTAGCTGGGCGCCGGGGGTGCGGGATCGAGCGTGATGGTCATTTGTCCCGGTTGCCATGCCGCGACCCGCGCGCGCGCAGGGCTCGGGACCGGCATCGAGTCGACTGGAAGCGGGTTGACGGGCTCGTCCGGGGTGAACAAGACCAGCCGGTCGTAGTCGAGCCTCGGGTCGATGAGCGTGGGAATGATCCGGTCGGCCGCTCCCTTCACCGCCGCCGGGACCACGCGGACGTATGGGGGTGGGCTGTCGGCCTCGTAGAGGTACGTCCGGTTACCGAGGGCGTTGACGACCGGTCCCAAGACGCGGTGGTAACCGGGGAGGTTCGCGCTGTCGCCCACGAGCATGTACCGGATCGCGAGGAGACGCCAGAGCTCGGGGTGCGCGAGGTTGCGCCACTGGTTCTTCCCGCCCAGCAGGTCGTCGTAGGCGCGCATCTCGGTACCGTGGTAACCGAGGACCTGCGGGATGCCGTAGCTCATGAGGATCGCGCCGCCGTACGTATTGCTCAAGTCCAACACGCGGTACGGCAGCGGCGTCGTCCGGATGCGGTCGGTGACGGCATCCGCCGCGAACAGCTGGCGCGCCCGCGGCGAGAATACGAAGAACTGGCGGTCGATCGAGGCGAGATCCAGACCGACGAGTCCGCAGAGGAGCAGCGCGAACGGCAGCGCGCGCACTTTCCCCCGCCCCCACGCCCAGAGCAACGCGAGCGTCGCGGCGCCGAACAGAACGACGCGGAGCGTGCCCCAGAGCAGCGCGTCGCGATTGGCGGCGATGTTGTCGATCTTGGCCGGGTCGGCGAACGAGCGGGCGAGGTTGGACCACGCGCCGCTCAAGCCGAACAGCAGCACGACGCCGAGGGCGACGAGCCACGCCACCAGACCCTTGACCGGTCGTTCGCGCTGCAGCACGCGTTCGACGCCGAAGGCCACCCACACGGCGGCCGCGAAACTGACGATGTAAAAGGCTATGCTGTGGCCGCGCGCCTTGCTGATCATCGGCAGGATCGCGTACCAGATCCGGAAGAACGGCGTCGCGCCCGCGAGGGCGAAGGTGAGGAAGAACGCGGCCAGTCCTACGAACGCCCACCGCAGCCGCGACCGGTTTGTTTGTGTCACGCCGATCGTAGCGAGGATCAGGACGCACACCCCCAAGTACTCGGTGTGAAGTTTGAAGAAGTTCTGCCCCGAGTACAGGCTCTTGAGGCCCGAGAACTGGGGGAGCAGTGTGTTGATCAGCTCCTCGGGTGGCATCGCCCACGACGTGGCATGCGCCCACCCGCTCGAGGCACCCTGGTCCGCGCGGGGAGAAAACGGGATGTACTGGAGGAACGGCAGCACCTGAATGGCGGCGATCGCCCCGCCGAGCAGCACGGCTCCCAGTGCGCCGGCCAACCGGAGCAGCGCTACACGCCGCGCGGGGCGATCGGGATGCAGGAACGCCAGGTAGAGTGCGAACAACCCGGCCGCGAGCATCAAGTAGTACGCCATCAGCATCTGTGGACTCAGGATGGAAAGGCCGACGCTGATGGCCACGACGGCGGCTCCGGACAGCCGCCCGTCGCGGATCCAGCGGGTCAGGCCCCACAGGGCCAGGGGCAAGAGCGCGGAGACGATGATCTTGCCGTCGTGCCCCGAGAGCACGAGCGACGCCACCTGCCCCGTGAGCTGATACGCGATCCCGCCGGCCACCGCGGCGACCCACGGCAGGCCGAACCCGCGCAGGAAGAGGTAGGTGAAGAATCCCGCCAACACGAGGTGAATCAGGAAGCTCGCGTTGATCGCCATGTCGGTCGGCAAGATGAGCCGCAACAGGACGATGGGGTGGAACGTGTCCCCGTGCGGCGCCGCGACGAACGGTAACCCCCCGAAGATGTACGGATCCCACTGCGGGACGGCGCCGTGGGCGTGCACGTAGTCGGTCCAGAACGCCCGGAATGCGTAGCCGGCGGTGTACTGATCGCTGTTCGGTCCGATGAGGAAGCGTCCCGCCAGCATCGGCGCGCACAGGAGCAGCATGAAGACCGTCGTGCAGGCGAAGGCCGTCAGATGGGGATAACGGGGTTCGAGGGGTGTGGAGCCGTTGGTCATGAGGCCTCAGGCGAGGGAGGGAGCGCGAGCACGATGACGGCGCTCAGAATCTCGAGGGCGGTGAGCCAGATCCGCGACGCCGCCGCCAGAATGATCGCGTCACCGCTCCCCAAGAGCGGCGAGAGCAGTCCGATCAGGGCCGCCTCCCGCACCAGGAGTCCGGCCGGCGCGAACACCGCGATCACGCCGGCGATGTAGCCGCCGGTGAACGCGGCGATGTAGAAGCCCCACGAGCCGGGCGGCGCGCCGAGCAGTCCCATCGCGAGCAGCCGGAACGCGATCCCATAGAGCACCCATGGGACGACCAGCGTGCCGGCGAACATGGCCAGGCGCGACGGCGTCAGGCCGGACCACAGGAGCCGGATGCCTGGGAGGCGACGCTCGAGCCACACCCCTACCCTGCCCCCCGGCCGCGGCAGGACGAGGCCCGCCACGCCCAGCACCGCCGCCGCCGCGAGGGCGGTCTGCCACCAGACCGCGTGCAGCACCGCCGGCGTCAGCGCTGCGAGCACGAGCAGCCCCGTGATCAACAGGACGATTTGCTCGAGCAGCACCGTGGCGGTCGCCGCGATCATCGACACCTGATACCGAGAGGCCATCGCCGCCAGGCTCGCGAACTGCCACACCGTGCCGGGGATGAACCGGGCGAGATTCGCGGTGAACCAGATCCGGGCTGCGTCGCGATAGCGTACGCGGGCGCCGCACCAGTGCAGGCTCGCTGTCCAAGCTGCCAGGAGGACGGCCAGGGTGGCCAGGACCAGCGCCCCGCTGGCCGCGAGGGGGCCGGCCCGCCACGCCAGGTCCCGGCTCCGGATCGTGGACCAGTGCGGTGCCGCCACGCGGATGAGGTAGTACGCCGCCCCCGCCAGCACGAGCGCCTGGAGGGCCCGAAACCACCACACTTTGCCCGGGTTGGCCAGGCGCTCGTCCTTTGCTCGAGGGACGGGGGAAACGGGATAACCGCTGCCAAGATAATCACTTCGGGGCTATAGTACACACCCTGATGCGCATCCTGCACGTCGTCACGGCGTTCCCGCGCGGGCCCGAGGATGTCATCGTGCCCTGGCTGGTCGAGCTGATCGTGCGGCTGCGCGCCGCCGGGCACGAGGTGGAGGTATTCACGTCGGCATACCGGGGGGGCGGGAACGCGGAGTACCGCGGCATCCCCGTCCACCGGTTCCGCTACGCGCCGGCGCGCTGGGAGGACCTGACCCACGACGAGGCGGCGCCCGACCGGATGCGGCGCTCGCTCCGCTACAGACTCCTTCCCTTGTCCTACGTCGCCGGCGGCATGTGGGCGATGTGGCGCCTCGCCCGGCGGCGGCCCTACGACGTGGTGCACGTACACTGGCCCGTGCCCCACGCCCTGTTCGGCTGGATCGCCCACCGCTCTGGTGGGGCGCACCTCGTGAGCTCGTGGTACGGGGTCGAGCTGCGCTGGGTCCAGAGCTCGCTGCCGTGGCTGCGGTGGTTCGTGCGCTGGGCGCTGCGGATCTCCGATGT
>JBGPOM010000206.1:0-4435 GCA_041488075.1 Gemmatimonadota bacterium | reverse complement strand
CGCGTCCAGGTGCGCGCCGTGCGCGGTGAGCAGGGCGCGAGACTGCTCCAGCCGCGCAGCCATCGCCCCGGTCAGGCGGTCAGCGGTGCGGTCCAAGCGATCCACCATGCGTTGCGACCGCTGCGTCAGACCGCGTGCCAGGCGCTCCGCCAGGTGCGCGATGTGGACCAGCACCTCAGCCCGGTCGGGGGTGGCCGCCTCGGCGGCGGCCGAGGGGGTCGGGGCACGCAGGTCGGCGACGAGATCGCACAGCGTCACGTCGGTCTCGTGGCCCACGGCGGAGATCACGGGGACCGGCACGGCGGCGAGGGCGCGGGCCACGCGCTCGCTGTTGAAGGTCCAGAGATCTTCCGCCGCGCCGCCGCCGCGCCCCACGATCGCCACGTCGACGTGGAGCCCCGCGAGCCGGGCGAGCGCGGCGCACACCGACGCTTCCGCGCCCTCGCCCTGCACTTGCGCGGGAACGAGCACGAGCTCGGCGAGCGGCCAGCGCCGCGCCACGACGACTTCAATGTCGCGCAAGGCGGCGCCGTCGGGACTGGTCACCACCGCGATACGGCGCGGGAACGGCGGCAGCCGCCGCTTGCGGGCTGGATCGAGCAGGCCGTCCTTCAGGAGCGCAGCCTTCGCTTTTTCGAACGCGAGTTTCCACAGGCCGCCCTGCTCCGTCGAGAGCAGCTCCCGCACGGTGAGGTGGAACTCACCCTTCGCGTCATAGATCGTGGGCCGGGCGAAGGCGAACACCTGCGTCCCCTCGACCGGAGCGGCAGGCAGGCGGCGATTGTCGTCGCGGAACATCACGCACCGGATCTGGGCGGTCTTGTCGCGCAGCGTGAAGTACCAATGGCCGCTGCGCCAGGATTTGAAGCCGGTGACTTCTCCGCGTACCCATAACGGCGGCAGCCCGGCCTCGATCACCGCGCGGGCGCGGCGCGTGACTTCGCCGACGGTCCACGCCCCTTCGGCCGAGGCCGCGGCGAAGAGATCTAAGGGTGGGCCCACTGCGCCGCCGCCTGGACGGTGTTGTAGAGCAGCATCGTGATCGTCATGGGACCGACGCCGCCCGGGACCGGCGTGATGGCGCCCGCCACCCGCTTCGCCTCGGCGAACTTCACGTCGCCGACGAGCCGGTAGCCCTGCTTGAGCGTGGGATCGTCCACCCGGTTCACGCCCACGTCGATGACGACGGCGCCCGGCTTGATCATGTCGCCGGTCACGAACTCGGGCTTGCCGATCGCCACGATCAGGATGTCGGCTTGCCGCGTGACGCTCCCGATGTCGCGGGTGCGCGAGTGGCACACCGTGACGGTGGCGTTGCCGCCCGGCCCGTTCTGGAGCAGCAGCGCGGCCATGGGGCGGCCGACCAGGTTGGACCGGCCGACCACGACCGCGTGGCGCCCCGTCGTGTCCACGGCGCTGCGGATCAGCAGCTGCTGGACGCCATAGGGCGTCGCCGGGCGGAACCCGCTCGGGTCGCCAATGGAGACTTTGCCGACGTTCTCGGGGTGGAAGCCATCCACGTCCTTGGCGGGATCGAGGCGCCGCAGCACGCGGCTCTCGTCGATCTGGGACGGCAGCGGCAGCTGCACCAGGATCCCGTGGATCCTGTGATCCAGGTTCAGCCGCTCGATCAGGGCGAGGAGATCGCCCTCGGTCGTCTCCTTGGGAAGCCTGATCGTCTCGTGGTAGAGCCCCGCTTCGTCGCAGGCCCTGCCCTTCATGCGCACGTAGACCTGCGACGCCGGATTGTCGCCCACGAGGACCGCGGCGAGTCCCGGCGTCACGCCGCGGCCCTTCAGCGCCCCGATCTCGCCGGCCAGCTCGGCGCGCATCGCCTTGGCGATGGCGGTGCCGTCGATCAGCGTGGCGCTAGCGGGCAAAATCCACCGCCCGCGTCTCCCGGATCACGACGACCCGAATCTGGCCGGGATACTGCAGGTCGCGCTCGATCTTGCGGGCGATCTCCTCGGTGAGGCGCGCCGCGCCGGCGTCGTCCACCGAGTCCGGGGTGACGACCACGCGGACCTCACGTCCGGCCTGGATCGCGTAGACTTTTTCAACGCCCTTGAACGCCGCGGCGATCGCTTCGAGCTGGGTGAGCCGCTTCACGTACGTCTCGAACGCCTCGCGGCGGGCGCCCGGCCGCGACCCCGAGACCGCGTCGGCCGCCTGCACGATGACGCTGACGGGCGATTCGTGGGGCACGTCGTCGTGGTGCGCGGCGATACAGTTGATCACCGCCGGCTGCTCGCCGTACTTCGTGGCGACTTCGACGCCGAGCTGCACGTGCGTGCCGTCGTGCTCGTGGGTGAGCACCTTGCCGATGTCGTGCAGCAGGCCGCCGCGCTTGGCGAGCGGGGCGTCGAGCTTCAGCTCGGCGGCCATGATCCCGGCGAGCCAGGCGACTTCCTTCGAGTGCTCGAGGATGTTCTGGCCGTAGGAGGTGCGGTATTTCATCCGGCCGACGAGCTTGAGGAGCTCGGGATGGAGCCCGTGGATCCCCGTCTCGTACACCGCCTGCTCCCCCGCTTCGACGATTCCGGCGTCCACGTCGGCCTGGGCCGCCTTGACCACCTCTTCGATCCGGCCGGGATGGATCCGTCCGTCGGCGATGAGGCGCTCGAGGGCGAGGCGGCCCACCTCTCGGCGGACGGGGTCGAAGCACGACACGACGACGGTGTCGGGGGTGTCGTCGATGATGACGTCGACCCCGGTCGCGGCCTCGAAGGCGCGGATGTTGCGTCCCTCGCGCCCGATGATGCGGCCCTTGAGCTCGTCGGAGGGCAGCGGGATGGCGGCGACGCTCGACTCCATGGTCTGCTGCGCGGCGATGCGCTGGATCGCGAGCGCGACGATGTTCTTCGCCTCGCGGTCGGCGCTCTTCTTGGCGTGCTCCTTGATGTCGCGCACGAGGGCGGCCGCATCATCGCGCGCCGTCTCTTCCAGCAGCCGGATCAGCTCCTGCTTGGCGTCGTGGACGGAGAGCCCCGCCACCTGTTCGAGCCGCGCCACGATCTCCTGCTCGCGTTGGGAGAGCGCGCCGGCGCGCTGCTCGAGCTGCTGCTCGCGCCGCCGCACGTCCTGGTCGCGTTGCTCGACGCCGCCGAGCTTCTGGTCCAGGGCTTGCTCGCGCCGGCTCAGCTGTTGTTGCAGCTGCTCCCGCGCCGCCAGCACCTCTTCCTTGGCGGCGAGGGCCATGCGCTGGCGCGCATCCTCGAGCGCCCGCGCATTCTCCGCCGCGGCACGGCGCGCGCGGCGCCGCCCCTGGACGTAAACGATCGCTCCCGCAACGCCGCCGCCGCCGAGCACGGCCGCCATGAGACTGGGCCACCCCGCCATAGATCTATCTCCAACGCGTGCCGCCCCCTTCCAGGAGCGGCCACGGTGATTGTCAGCTGGCGCTGAGCGCCTTGCGTTTGGCCGGCGGCAGCATCTTCGCGAGGTCGTCCGCCACCGCCGCGAGCCGGGCCGCGACTTCCCGATCGCCCTTCTTGGCCTGAAACAGCTCGTTCGTGATGTCGAGCGCCGCGAGAATGGCCGCCTTGTGCGTCTCCACGAGCGGCCCCTGGCTCAACACCTTCTTGAGCGCCTGATCGACGTAGGCCGCCACTTCGCGCGTGTATTCGGGCGGGAGGTCGGAGCGGACGGTGTACTCCTCGCCGCCGATCATCACGCGCACCGCGTGCTTCTTGGTGCTCACTTGGACCCGGCGGCCGGCTCGCGCGCCTGCTCTTCGAGGAACGTGAGCCGCTGTACCAGCTCGTGCACCCGCGCCCGCGCCGCCTCCACCCGCTGACGCAATGCCTTGCTCTCCGGATCGGCATCGGCGTGTTTGGCGGGGGGGGAGGCGGGCCCGCCCGCCTTCAGCTCGGCTTCGGCCTTGAGGGCGCGGGCGCGCCAGCCCGCCAGCTCCTCCGCTACGTCGCGCAGGACCGCTTCGAGCTGATCGATCGCTTCCCGGACCTCAAGCCTCTCTCCGACGTACGTCAAGCTCACCCTCCAGCGCGCTCAGCATCCGGCCGAGCAGCGCATCGACCTCTTTCTCCGTCAGCGTCCGAATCGGATCCCGGAACGTACAGCGCCACGTGACCCCACGCGTCGCCGGCGGCAGACCCGGCCCGCGGTACTCGTCGAGCACGTCGAGCCGCGTCAACAACCCACCGCCGGCCCGCCGCAGCACCGCCTCGATCGCCGCCGCCGTCACGCCCTCCCGCACGACGAGCGACAGGTCGCGGACGACCGGTGGCTGCGTCGGCAGGGGCTCGTAGCGGACGATTGCCGCCGGCGCCACCGTGATGCGCACCTCGAGACCGTACAGCGGCGCCGCCCACTTCGGGGCATCACCCTCGAGCGGGCCGGCCCACCCGACGAAGCCGCCATCGGCGGCCACGGCCTGCCAGCCAACCCCGTCCCCTACCGCCTGTACCGCCACGGT
>JBGPOM010000205.1:0-4461 GCA_041488075.1 Gemmatimonadota bacterium | reverse complement strand
GCCGCTTCGGGGGTGGGCGAGGGGGCGGGGGGGGGGGGGGGAGCGAGGGACGACCCGACGTCTCGGTTTAGGACGCGATCGCCTGGGGGACGAACGCGGTCGCCCGGATGTTGCAGACCCCGCTCATCGTCACATTGACCAAGGGCGGATTCACCTCGCGCAAGGTGGCCGCCCTGCGGCCGCCCGTCCCGATCCTCGCGGTCACGACGGAGGCCGCGACCTACCGCCAGCTGGCGCTGGTGTGGGGTGTGGTGCCGGTCCTGGTGGACCACGTCCCGAGCTACGACGCGATGCTGGCGGTGGTACGCGACCTGCTTCTGAAGCGCGAGTACGCCAAGCCGGGTGACAAGATCGTGATGACGGCGGGCGTGCCGTGGGAGGTGTCGGGGAGCACCAACCTCATCAAGGTCGAGGAAGTGTGACGTGCGGCTGACGTTCCTCGGCACGGGAACGTCGTTCGGGGTTCCCCAGATCGGCTGCCGCTGCCGCACGTGCACGTCGTCCGACCCACGCGACCGGCGCACCCGCACCGCGGCGCTGCTCGAAACGCAGGGCAAGCGCCTCCTCATCGACACGCCCCCCGAGCTGCGTCTGCAGCTCGTGGCGGCCGGGGTGGACCGGGTGGACGCTGTGCTGTACACGCACGCCCACGCCGACCACGTGCACGGCATCGACGATCTGCGGGCGATCTCGCTACGGCAAGGCGCGGTGCTGCCGGCCTACGGGCCCGCCGCCACGATGGCGGAGCTCGCGGCAAAGTTCCCCTACATTTTCGACCCGGCGATCGTCGCGCATCCCGGCACCAGCAAGCCGGAGCTGGCGGCGCACGTCCTCGAGCCGGGGCGCAGCGCGCCCGTGGCGGGAATCCCCGTGCTGGCGCTGGCACTGCCGCACGGGGGCCAGGGCGTGTTTGGATACCGCGTGGGGCCGGTCGCGTACCTGACCGATGTGAAGGCCATCCCGGACGCGGCGGCGGCGGCGCTCGCGGGGCTGGAGGTCCTCGTGCTCAACGCGCTGCTGGCGCAGCCGCATCCACTGCACTTGTCGATCCCCGAGGCCGTGGCGGCGGGGCAGCGGATCGGCGCGCGGCGCACCTTTCTCACGCATCTGACGCACGACGCCACCCACGCCGATCTCGCGGCGCGCCTGCCCGCGGGCATCGCGCCGGCATATGACGGGCTGGTTATCGAGGTGGACGGGCCGTAAATTCCTCCGGCGGGGAGGGTTAGGCATGCCGGCAGAGATGCAGACGACACTCAAGAAATTCGCAGATCCCAAAGTACGCCAGAGCCCGGCGTTGGACGCGCTTGTCCGCGACGCGGTCTTCGGCACGCCCGAGGCGACGCAACGCGCCCGCTGGCTGATCTGGGAGATCGGGCAGCAGGCAGGCGTGCGTCCCGCGTCGATTCACGACCTGTACCTGGCCCGCGGCCGCGGCGCAGTGCCGGTGTTCACGACGCCCGCCATCAATGTCCGCGTGCTGGCGTACGACACCGGGAGGGCGATTTTCCGGGCGGCGAAGCGGCTGGACGTCGGCGCGGTCGTATGCGAGATCGCGCGCAGCGAGATCGCCTACACCGACCAGCGGCCCGCGGAGTACGTCGCCGTGATGACGGCGGCCGCGCTGCGCGAAGGCTTCGTGGGGCCGCTCTTCATCCAGGGCGACCACGTCCAGGTGAACGCCAAGAAGTACGCCGCCGCCGCCGACGCGGAGCTGGGCGCGCTACGGAGTCTGATCGAGGAAGAGCTGCACGCCGGCTTCTACAACATCGACGTGGACACGTCCACCCTGGTGGACCTGTCGCAGCCCGATCTCGACTCGCAGCAACGGGTCAACTACGAACGCGCGGCCGAGTTCACCAAGTTCATCCGGGACCGCGAGCCCGCCGGGGTGACGGTGTCGGTGGGCGCGGAGATCGGCGAGGTCGGCGGGAAGAACTCCGACGTGCACGAGCTGCAGGCGTTCATGAACGGCTACGTCCGCACGCTCACGCGGCTCGGCCCGTACGTGGGAATCTCCAAGATCTCGGTCCAAACGGGGACGAGTCACGGGGGCATGGTGCTCCCCGACGGGTCGATCGCGAAGGTGCAGTTGGACCTCGCGGCGCTGAAGGCGCTGTCCTACGACGCGCGCACGAAGTACGGGTTGGGCGGGGCGGTGCAGCACGGCGCCTCGACGTTGCCGCCCGACGCCTTCGGCAACTTCCCCGCGTGCGAGGCGGTGGAGATTCACCTCGCCACGAACTTCCAGAATCTCGTCTTCGACCACCCCAAGCTCCCCGCCGGCCTGCGCGCCGAGGTGAACGCCTGGGTGAAGGCGGAGTGCAAGGACGAGTGGAAGAAGGGGGACACCGAGGAGCAGTTCATCTACAAGAGCCGCAAGAAGGTGATCGGGCCGTTCAAGCGGCGGATGTGGGATCTCCCGGCGGACGTGCTGGCGGCGATCGGGGCCGACCTCGAGCGGACGTTCGCCTTCTTGTTCGAGCAGCTGCGGGTGACGGGGACGCGCCAGGCGACCGACCGGTTCGTGAAGCCCCGGCTCGACTCGCACGCCGCGCCACGCGCGGCGCTGGTCGCGGCCCCCGACGATGCGGAGGCGGGCGAATGAGCGAGCGCGGCTCCGGATTCGGGGCGTTCCTACTGGGCATCGCCGTCGGGGCGGTCGTGGGTTTCCTGTTCGCGCCGGAGACGGGGGAGGACACGCGCCGCAAGCTGTCGAAGCGTTTGCGGAACCTGCGCGACGCCGCCGGGGACAAGGTGGACGAAGTGCGGGGCCTGCTCGAGGCCCAGGGCGACGAGGACGACGCAGGCAACGAGGGTGATGGGGACGACGCGGGCGAGGAGGACGAGGGCTCGACCCGCGAGCGCTTGAAGCGGCGGCTCGAGGCGGCGCGACGCCGGCGGCGGCGTGGATCAGCGGCGGAGGTGGAAGAGGAGGACGAACCCCTCGCGTGAACCTCGAAGGCGGCTGGCATCGCTCGATCACCGGTGTGATCCGGCGCACCGTCGAGGCGGCCTACGAAGACAACATTCCGTTTCTCTCGAGCGCCCTCGCGTTCGATTTCCTGCTGACGGCCATCCCGTTCGTCGCGGTCGTGCTCGCGACCGTGGGCTATCTCGTGCAGCACCAGATCGCCACGTACCAGGTGAACGTCCACGAGCTGCTGCAGCGCTTCCTCCCGAGCGACACCACCGCCTTTGACCGCGTGGAGGACGCCCTCAGCCAGCTCGTCGCCCACCGCGGGCGCCTCACGCTGGTCGGCGTGCCGCTGTTCCTGTGGTTCTCGACGCGCCTGTTCGGCGGCCTGCGCGCCGCCCTGAACGAGGTATTCGACACCGACGAGCGCCGCCCCTGGCCGATGGCCAAGCTGCTCGACCTGACGATGGTGTTGGTCACCGGCGTGCTGCTCGTAGCGAACGCCTATCTCACGACCGTGCCGGGCCTCGGCGCCAACGCCGGCGCGCTGGCGCTCGGCACGCTGCTCTTCTTCCTGATCTTCAAGTTCCTGCCGAGCCGGCGGATCTATTGGCGCACGGGGCTCGTCGCGTCGCTGTTCTGCGCCATCGCGTCCGAGCTCGTCAAACGGCTCTTCGCCCTGTACGTGGGGCGCTTCGCGACGTTGGACAACCTGGCCTCGGACGCGAACGTCGTCGCGTTCCTTCTCTTCCTCCTGTGGCTCTACTACACGGCCTACGTTTTCCTGCTGGGAGGCGAGGTCGCGGAGACCTACGACCTGATGCGGATGCGGCGGCTGCAACGGGTGCGCCTCGGGTGACAGCGGCGATCGACCTGCGGTCGGACACCGTCACCAAGCCCTCGGCGGCGATGCGCCAGGCGATGGCCGAGGCCGAAGTCGGCGACGACGTATTGGACGGCGATCCCACGACGCGCCGCCTCGAGGCGCGCATCGCCGAGCTGCTCGGCGCCGAGGACGCGCTGTTCTTCCCCTCCGGCACCCAGGCGAATCAGACCGGCATCGCCCTGCTCACGCGCCCGGGCACGGAGCTGCTGCTCGAGGCCAACGCACACCTCGTCCATTACGAGATGGCGGGTCTGGCCGCCCTGTGGGGCGTGCAGATCCGTCCCATCGGGACGCCCGACGGGCTGCTCACGCCGGAGCTCGTGGGCGGAGCACTGCGGCTCGCGTCCCCGCACGTGCCGCGCGCCTCCGCGCTCGCCGTCGAAAACACCCATAACGCCGCCGGCGGCCGCGTGCTCGGCCCGGAGGCGCTGGACGGCGTCGTGCGAGCGGCGCGCGCCGCCGGACTCGCGGTCCACCTCGACGGCGCCCGCCTGTGGAACGCCGCGGCCCGGGCGGGGGTCCCACCCGCCCGCCTGGCCCGCGGCGCCGACACGGTGATGGTCAGCGTCTCGAAGGGGTTGGGCTGCCCCGTCGGCTCCTGCCTCGCCTTCCCGAAAGCGCTCCGGCCCCGCGCCTGGGAGATTCGCAAGCGGCTCGG
>JBGPOM010000204.1:0-4466 GCA_041488075.1 Gemmatimonadota bacterium | reverse complement strand
GCCGCACGCCTCGTGAGCGGAAAAGTCCTGCCTGAGCGCTCGGGGTACTACCTGGGCCTGCGTCTGGTCGAGAACTACCTCTCCGAGCACGGGGTCGCCTCTACGGTGCGTGCCACGGCCCAGGAGCTGAAGCAGGCCGACGACCAAGCCCTGGGGATCCACACCGCGTGACCGCCCGCCAGAAGAAGCCGCCGGAACGGCGCCGGAACCGCCCGCTGCGGGAGGTCTTGGACGAGTTGCTGACGCACGCGCGCGAGATCGCCCGCCGCGCCAAGGCGATGACCCCGGCGGAGCTGGACTACGCCCAGCAGCGGCTCGAATGGCTGGCGGACGAGGTGTGGCGGGTCGCGACGGGCGAGTCCGCGCCGCCCGAGTAGATTACCCGGCGTATGGGGACGCGCGGCGAATTCAAGGTGGCGGTGACGAAGGAAGACCTCGTCTTCGCGTCCGCCCATTTCATCACACTCTCCGGTCACCGGTGCGAGGCCCTCCACGGGCACAACTACCGCGCCGGCGTCGTGGTCGAAGGCGGCCTCGAGACGGACACCTGGTACGTCCTCGACTTCGTCGCGCTGAAGCGCGCGATGAAGCGACTCACCGAGGAGCTGGATCACCGCGTGCTCCTCCCGCGGGACAACCCCAAGCTCACGATCACCGCGGACGGGGACACCGTCCGGGTCGCCTTCGACGGCCGGCCCCGCTACGTCTTCCCCGCGCGCGACTGCGTGATCCTCCCGATCCCCAACACGACCGTCGAAATGCTGGCACAGTACCTGGCGGGGCGCGTCCGCACCGAGCTCGCCCAGGGCGGGGCCGTGCACCTGACGGCGATCGAGATCGAAGTGGAGGAGAACTTCGGGCAGTCGGCGATCTACCGCGAAACTCTTGACTGAAGGCGGAGGACCCTCCCCATGGCCAAGCCCCCCCCCTCATCCCTGTCCCCCGCCGAGATCACCGACCGCCTGAAGGCGCTGCCCGGCTGGCGGCTCGACGGTGGCGCGCTGGTGCGCGAGTACCAGACGGACGGTTGGCCCACGACCCTGATGCTCGTGAACGCGATCGGGTTCTTCGCCGAGGCGGCGGATCATCATCCGGATCTCGCCGTGAGCTGGGGAAAGGTGGGCGTGAAGCTGTGGACGCACAGCGCTGGTGGCGTGACGGCGAGCGACATCGAGCTGGCGCGCCTGATCGAGCAGACGGCGCTGTGGCGGCCGCCCGCGGGCAGCGCCTTCCGCGGCACGCCCAAGAAATTCGTCTCGTGACGCTCGCGGTCGAGCTCAGCCCCGCGCCCGACCCGCTCGCTGTTTGCGCCCGCTTCACCGGACTCCCGCACCTCTGCTTCCTCGACAGCTCGGCCCGGGGCCCGTTGGGCCGCTACTCGTTTCTCTCGGCCGAGCCCTTGGCCGTCGCGCCCAGCCTGGAGGCCGCGCGCGCGTTGCTCGCTGCGCACCGCCGCGCCCCCCCCGTCCCCCCGAGCCCCGAGTTGCCGCCGTTTCAAGGGGGCATCGCCGGGTACGTCAGCTACGACTGGGGCGCCGAGTTGGAGCGGGTGCGCCGCCCCCCCCTCACCGGCGCTGCACCCGGTGTGCCGGACGCCGTCCTGGGCTTGTACGACTGGACGATCGCGTGGGACCATCTCGCCGGACGAGCCTGGATCGTGGCCTGGACGCCGCAGCGCCTCGCGTGGGTCCAGGGGCGCCTCAACGCTCCGCTGCGCGCCTCCTCCGCCGTCCTCCGCCGTCCTGCGGCGTCGTCCATCACCTCCAACTTCACCCGCGCCGAGTTCGAGGCCGCCGTCACCCAGATCCGCGACTACATCGCCGCGGGGGACGTGTACCAGGTAAACCTGGCGCAGCGGTTCCGCGGCGCGTTCGCCGGCCCGCCGCTCGAGCTGTACCGCCGCCTGCGGCGGCGCAGCCCGGCGCCGTTCGGAGCATACCTCGAGCTCGGTGACGTGACGGTCGCCAGCATCTCGCCGGAGCGGTTCCTGCGGCTCGACGGCGCCACGGGCACCGCGGAAGCGCGGCCCATCAAGGGGACGCGGCCGCGCGGCGCCACGCCGGCGGACGACGCCGCCCTCGCGCGCGCGCTCACGGCGAGCGAGAAAGACCGAGCGGAAAACGTGATGATCGTGGATCTCTTGCGGAACGACCTGGGCAAGGTGTGCCGCCCGGGATCGGTGGGGGTCCCGGAGCTGTGCGTGCTCGAGTCCCACCCGACGGTGCACCACCTGGTCTCGACCGTGACGGGAGTGCTGGCCGAGGGCGCCGATGCGTTCGACCTCGTCCGGGCGGCGTTTCCCGGCGGTTCGGTCACCGGCGCCCCAAAGATCCGGGCGATGGAGATCATTGCCGAACTGGAGCGCGCGCCCCGGGGAGTGTACTGCGGCGCGATCGGCTACGTCTCGGTCACCGGGGCGATGGACCTGAACATTCCGATCCGGACCGTCGTGCTCCAGGATGGTGTCGCATCGTTCCACGCCGGTGCCGGAATCGTATGGGACTCGGATCCTCGGGCGGAGTACGACGAAACGCTCGCCAAGGCGCGGGCGCTGATCGAGGCGCTCACTTCCCCACGCAAAACGTCGCGAACACGCGGTCCAGCACGTCGTCCGGCGTAACCACACCGATCAGATCGTCGAGCGCCAGGGCCGCGGCCTGCAGGTGCGTCGCCGCCGCCGCTGCATCCACCCCGGCCGCCCGGGCAGTCCAGAAACTGTCCAGCTCGGCGAGCGCCCGCTCCAGCGCCGCGCGGTGCCGCGCCCGCGTGACGACCGGCTCCACGTCGCCGAGCGCGAGCAGCCGGCCGAACGCCACTTCGGCGAGCCGGCGCCGCAGCGTGTCGAGACCCGTGCCCGTGACGACCGACACCCCTGCTCCGCCGGACAGGTCGGCCTTGGTGCGGACCACGACCACCGGCGCCGGCACCTGGGCGAGGAACGTCGCGCGCGCGGGATCGTCCGCTTCTTCGCAGAACAGCACCAGGTCCGCCGCCGCGAGGTACTTGCGGCTCACTTCGATCCCAAGCCGCTCGACGCGCTCCTCGCTCTCCCGCAAGCCGGCCGTGTCCACGAGCCGGAACGGAAACCCCTCGATCACGGCGTAGGCCTCGATGGCGTCACGCGTCGTGCCCGGGATCTCGGTCACGATGGCCCGCTCGGTGCCGAGCAGCGCGTTGAAGAGCGACGACTTCCCCGCGTTGGGCCGGCCCGCGATCACCAGCAGCGCGCCCTCGCGTAGCCGCTCGCCCTCCGGCGCCGTTCGCAGCAGGTCCGCGACACGCCCACGCACCACCTCCCACGCGCGACGCACGCGCTCGGGTGACACCGGCCCTTCGTCTTCCTCGGGGAAGTCGATATCGTAGGCGATCAGCCCCTCGAGCTCGAGCAGCTCCTGCCGCAGCGCGCCGAGCCGACTCGACAGCCCGCGCTCGAGCTGGTGCAGGGCGCGCCGCCGCTGCGCGGGGGAGCCGGCGTCGATGAGATCGGCCGTCGCCTCGGCCTGCAGCAGGTCCATCTTGCCGTTCAAGACCGCCCGGCGCGTGAACTCCCCCGGCTCAGCGGGGCGCGCGCCGGCCGCGACGAACGCCGCCACCGCCGCCCCAGGCACCACCAGCCCGCCGTGCGTCGAGATCTCGACCACGTCCTCGCCGCTGTAGGAGCGCGGGGCCGGAAAACATGCCGCCAGCACTTCGTCGACGGGCTCGCCGGTCTCCGGGTGCGCGAGCCGCGCGCGGAACGCCGTGCGCGCGGGCTCCGGGTGAAATGGGTGGAGGCAGCGGGCGGCGAGGGCGAAGGCGCCGGTGCCCGACAGGCGGATCAGCGCCAGGGCGGCACGGCCGGGCGGCGTCGCCAGCGCGACGATGGGGTCGGAGAGCAGCCTAGGTCTTCGCGGGCGCGCGCGCGACCGGCGCTTCCCGCAGGCGGCGCTTCGCGATCATGTACTGCTGCGGGATGCTGAAGAGGTTCTGCGCGGCGTAGTAGAGGTTCAAGCCTGACGCGAAGTTCAGGAACAGCACCGTCATCATGACGGGCATGAAGTACACCATCATCTTCGTCTGCGGATTCGGCGGCACGCCGATCTGGCCGACCTTCGACAGCCCGAACATCGAGAGCCCCATCGCGACGGGGATGATGAAGTACGGGTCGTGCCGCGACAGGTCGGGGAGCCACAGGAACGGCACGCCGCGGAATTCGATCGTGTTCGCGAACACGAAGAACAGCGCGAGCAGTACCGGCATCGGGAGCAGCATCGGCAGACAGCCGCCGAATGGATTGACCTTGTTCTCCTTGTAGACGCGCAGCATCTCCCGCTGCAGCCGCTCCGGGTCGTTCTTGTAGCGCTCCTGGATGTCCTTGATGACCGGCGCCACCGCCTGCATCCGGATCCCGGACTCCATCGCCTTCTGGTTCAGCGGCCACAGCAGGACGCGGACGACGACCCCGAAGAGAATCAGCACCCAGCCAT
>JBGPOM010000203.1:0-4467 GCA_041488075.1 Gemmatimonadota bacterium | reverse complement strand
TCACGCCGTTCACCTTGCACCCCTTCTTCACGCAGGTGAACCGCTGGATCATCGACAAAGTGATCTGCCCCGGGCGCCAGGTGATCGTGGACCTGGGGTGCGGCCCCGGCGCGGTCACCAAGCTGATTCTCGAGCGCATCTCCGGGGCCGAGCCGCCGCCACGCGTCATCGGCGTTGACCCGTCCCCGTCAGCAATCGCCAAAGCACGCGCCGCAATCTCCTCGCGCGTTGCCGAGTTCAAAGAGGGGACCGCCGAGCTCCTGTCGCGCATCGTCCCCCCCGCCGACGCCATCGTCTTCCTCAACGCGATCCACCTGGTGGAGGACAAGCACCTGGTTCTCGGCGAGATCCGAAAGGCGCTGAAGCCGCGTGGTGTGCTCGGCTTCAACTCGACGTTCTTCGCCGGTGCGTACGTCGAAGGAACGAGCGGCTTCTGGCGCCGCTGGGTGGTGCGCGCGGTGCAGGTGCTGCGCGAGAAGGGAATCACCGTTCGGCACGAAGGCCACGCCGCCGCGATGAAGTGGCTCTCGGCCGACGAGTACGCGGCGGCATGCATCGAGGCGGGGTTACGCCCGACCACGGTCGAGCTCGTGAGAGTCGAGATGACGCGCGCGGCTCTCGCCGACATCGGACGGTTCTCACTGTTCATCGAGGGAGCGCTGCCGGGCGTGCCGCTCGAGGCGGGCTCCGAGGCGCTGCGCGTCGGCCTGGAGCGCACCATGGACGAGCTCAAGGTCGAGTCGGTACCGCGGAACTGGCTGGAGGTAGTGGCGGAAGCGGTCTGAGGGCGGCCCAGAGGGCCAGCCCCGCCACCAGCAGGCCCCCCACCGTGATCACGTTGAGCGACTCGAGCGCGTCGTTCACGCGCTCCCCCACTAGCGCCGGCGCGCTGAGCGTGAGACAGGCGAACGACGCCCACCACGCGCCCCACGCGAGCCGCCCGCGGAGACCCGGCCATACCAGCCAGTAGGGCGCCAGCAGCGTCACGTAGTGCGCCTTCCAGGCGAGCGGGGACACGAGCGGCAGCGCCGCGAGGCACACCGCGAGCTCGGCCACGAGCGTGCGATCGGCGAGGCCGGGCGGATGCCGACGGAATGCCAACGCGAGGCCGACCGCCGCCAGTCCCGCGAGGCCGTAGAAAAGCACCTGCACGCGTGACGTCGGCCAGGTGGCAATCGCGTAGCGGACGGGGTCGCGCGCCCCGCCCTCCGCCGTGAGGAGCCGCTTCAGCGCCGCGAGCAGCGACTGGTTGGGGTAGCGCGGCGTCGGGTCGGCCGTTTCAGCGGCGGCCACGGCGCGCCAAGCGCGCCACCGCTCCACCGTGCGCGCCGGCCCGAAGAGCGCGAGGGGGAGGGCCACGTTCAGCACGCCGAGGAACCCCGCCGTCCACGCTGCCGCCCGCCACGCGCGCTTGTACAACAGGAAGAGCAGGAAGACGATTGGCACCGCCTTCGCACTCGCGGCCGCGGCGAGGGCCAGGCCACCCCACGCATCCCGCCGCCGGCGAAACAGGTGAAACGCGAGCAGCACGAGCAGCAGCAGGTAGAGATTGACCTGTGTGTGCTGCAGATGCTCCTGGAACAACCGCGCCGTCATCACAACGGGAACGAGCACCGTGGCAGCGGTGAAGGGAGGCGACTCTTCGTCCGCCAGGCGGGCGAGCAGGCGGCACGAGCCCCAGATGGCCGCGACGCTTCCCGCCTGCCAGAGCAAGAGCGCGCCCGGAAGCGAGATCCGCGCGAGCAAGGCCAGCCCGGCCGCAATGAGCAAGAAGAAGGGGGGCCACGTGTTGATGGGAAGCCCGTAGGGATCCCCGCCTTGCAGGACGACCTCCCCCACCTGCGTGTAGCCGGTGAAGATGACCGCGTCCGGTCGGCCGATGCTCCGCACGATCTCGAACGCCGCCCACAGGACGAGCAGGACGGTCACCGCGCGGCGCAGCTTCATGCCAGGACGAACGCGAGACGGCGATGCGCTTCCCGCAGCGCCCCCTCGACGGCGGCGGGCGTCTCGCCCCCCACCGCCCGCGCGAAGATGAATCCGGGATAGCGCGACCCCTCCGGGAACGGCACGAGCCGCTCGCCGGGGTGCGCGGTGATCTGTACATCCTCGACGAGCGGCACCGCTTTCGCTTCCGCGATGCCGCGCACCTCGCGCAGCACGCCGGCGCCGGGAATGGGAATCATCATCACGCCGGCGGCCTGCCGCTCGCGCTCGAGCGACGGGATCCGCATCCCCAGCGCGTGCCGGAGAATGATCTCTTCGAGCGGAACTCCCCTTCCGAATCGCAGGACCGCCGAGCACCGGCCGCCGATGGGCCGCGCGGCGAGCTCGATGAGCCAGGGCCCGCGCTCATTATAACGCAGCTCCGCATGGATCGGCCCCTCGGCGAGGCCCAGCGCCCGCGCCGCCCGCTCGGCGCACTGGACGATCGTCGCGTGCAAGCCCGCCGGCACGCGCGACGGTGTGACGTAGATCGTTTCTTCGAAGAACGGCCCGTCGAGCGGATCCGGCTTGTCGAACAGCGCGAGCAGGTGCAGCCGCCGGTTCACGAGCAGCCCTTCGAGCGCGACCTCATAGCCGGGGACGAAATCCTCGACGAGGAAGGTGGCGTCACAACCCGCAATGATGGCCGTGAGCCGAGCGTGCGCGGCGACGAAGCCGGCGGGATCGTCCGCCCGGATCACGCCGCGCGACGCGCTGAGCCGGAGCGGCTTGAGCACGCACGGGAACACGACGGCCCGGGCGATCTCGCGCGGGTCCTCATCGAGCCGGTGCAGCGCGAACCGGGGCGCCTGCACGCCGTGCTCCGCCAAGAGCTCCCGCTGCCGGTGCTTGTCCCGAGCCGCGACCGCCGCGTCGACCGAATTCCCCCTCACCCGCAGCCGTCCGGCGATCGCTGCCGCCACGACCGCCGTGTCGTCGTCCACGCCCACGACGCCGTCAATCGGGTGCTCGCGCGCGAATGCTGCGGCCTGCTCGGCGGCGTGCTCGGGATGCTGGAAATCGAGTGTCAGCAGACCGGCGGGGTTCGCGTCCTCGAACGAGCTGGCTTGCTCCGAGGCGACGGTCAGGTCCGCGCCGATCCGCCGGGCGGCCGCCACGAACGCCGCGGTGCGATAGGTCGTGGACGGCAGGAGGAGGAGAAGGCGGGGCACGGGGCGTAGGGGCACGACAGCCCCTACCGTTATTTTTTCGACGCCTGGAAATACGGGTTCGCGCCCGACGTGTGGTCGGTGACGTCCACGATGCCGCGGACCTCGGGGATGTGCTGGGCCAGTATCCCTTCGATCCCCTGGCGCAGGGTGACGTCCGCCATGCCGCATCCCTGGCAGCCGCCGCCCATGCGGAGCATGACGACCGCGTCCTGGACGTCGATCAGCTCGACGCGGCCGCCGTGGCGCGCGACCATCGGGTTGACCTGCTCGTCGAACAGTCGCGCGACGCGCTCGTAGAGCGCGTCGTCATCGACCGCGCCGGCGGGAGGTGCCGCTTTCGTGGCCACTGCCGGGGCTCCCGACGCGGCCGCGGCGCGGATCGCCACACCCACCGCCTTGCCCACCGCCTGCCACGGAGCCGGATTGTCCTTGACGACGGTTACGATGTTGCCGGAGACGATGACTTCGGTGACCCCGCCGGCCGGGATCGCGAAGATCGCTTCCGCGAGGGGCGATCCTTTCGCCTCCGCGGCCGACGCGAAGCGCCGCACGCCCGCCGCGTGCAGCGGCTGGCTCACCACGAACTTGCAGCGGTGGTTGTCCACCGGCTCGGCGGTGATGCGTAACTCGCCCTGACTCATGTGCGAAGTATGCTCACCGTGCCCAGAGGGGTCAACGTATCTCACCAGGGTGGGTTAACCCCGGGGCCATGCCCCGGGGTTAACGTGCAACTCACGGCGTGTACGCCAGGTTCGCGGCCAGCCACCGCTCGACTTCCTCCGGGGCCATCCCCTTGCGGGCGGCGTAGTCCAATGCCTGATCCCGGCCGATGCGCCCCAGGCCGAAATAGCGAGCCTCCGGATGCGCGAAATACCAGCCGCTCACCGACGCGGCCGGTAGCATCGCGCAGGATTCCGTGAGCGTGATGCCCGCCGCGCGCGGCGCGTCGAGCAAGTCGAACAGCGTCCGTTTCTCCGTGTGGTCCGGGCACGCAGGATACCCGGGCGCCGGACGGATCCCGCGGAAGCGCTCCGCGACCAGGACCGCGATGTCGTTCCGCTCCTCGGGCGCGTATCCCCAGAACTCCGTGCGCACGCGCTCGTGCAGCCGCTCGGCGAGCGCTTCCGTCAACCGATCGGCCAGCGCCTTCGCCAGGATGCTCGAGTAGTCGTCGTGATCCTGTTCGAACGCGGCGCACACCGCGTCCAGACCGATGCCCGCCGTTACGGCGAACGCGCCGACCCAGTCGCGCTTGCCGCTGTCCTTAGGCGCGACGTAGTCGGCGAGGCAGAGGTTCGGGCGACCGGGC
>JBGPOM010000202.1:0-4501 GCA_041488075.1 Gemmatimonadota bacterium | reverse complement strand
GGCACGTTGTTCCAGTCCGTGACCTTGACCGCGGTTGGCAGGGACGTACCGGCCGTCGCCGAACGGCTTGCATCGTCCGGATCGACGTACTCCATCTTGGCCGGCAGCGCGAACTGGAAATCGCTGACGATGTGTCCGTTGGTCGGGAACGGCGTCGCCAGAAGTGGCGCCACTCCCGGTACACACGCCGCCAACCCGATCCCCGGTACCGGGGATGGCGCGGGCGTGCACACCGCACCCAACAGATTGGTCTCACCACCGCCGCCCAAGTGGAGCAGCGCCGTCCGCGAACTCGCGTAGAGCTGCTGCGGCATGAAGAGCTTCGCGGCGAAATCGCGGATCCACTGCCAGCCGCGGGCCCCGAGCCGGGGCGATGGGATCGGCGCTTCGCAGTTCGGGACGGCGTGTGGCAAGGCGCGGATGAGGTCGCCATCCTGTTGGTGTAGGGTAACAAGACCCTCTTGACCCTCAGCCGGCTCGAACGAGCACATAGAAACCAAGGCTGCCTTGCTCAGCCGCAGCGCCGATGACGCGCCACCAGCGGCTTCGAAGAGCGTTGTCACGCGCAGGCACTCTCCCACCTTAGGCAGGTCCACGTCGATGCCGTCACACACCTCCAGATTGAACGTCACTTCGGTGACCGGGTTGCCACCTGACGTCGCCGTGGTTCCCGAGCGGATGTCAAACTTGAAATGCTCGACCGGGGTCGTGAGCTCTACAGTGCCACCGGCGGCAAGGGTAATAGTCTCGGAACTGCAGGCCCCCGTGCACAGGGCGTTGTTTCCAATCCAGAAGCGGATCGGCAGAATGAAGTTCTGGAGCATAGGGACGAAGTCGTCGCGGTTGACCGCGGCGAGTTCTCGGATGGTCCGGACCACGTCCACGTCCGCGAACCCGAGCACTTGCCCTCCGACCGACACCTGGATGCGGTATGTCCGGTCCGTCCGGAGCGCGAGGTTCTTGGTGTCCCACAGCGCGGCGTACTCGTGAGACTTGGGCAGCACGTATAGGCGATTGAGGAGTATGGTCCCGCTGCTCTTGGTGATCCGAGACTTGAGCGCGCCCAACGGGAGCACGCATCCGGCGGCGTTTGTACCGCTGCATTCATACACATCTATCACAGGCGCGAGATCCGGGTTGAAGCCCGTCCTGGGCACCGTAGCGTCGTCGGCAAGCCGCCGTATCGGAGCGAGGAAAAAGAAGCCGGGGTTGCCTCCGACCTCGTGGCCGTCGCGGATCTGAAGGAACGGTCCGTTGGGGACCGTGGGGCCTACTGGTTGGTTGTCTTGACAGGCAACGAAGGCCAATCCGACGAGGGACACGAGTAGACGGGCATGCTTCATACGGCACTCCAGGCGTCTGGGATCGGAGGGGTGGGGGGCGCGGCGACTATGCTACACGCCTTGACCCGGGCCGCAAGGATGGGGCGTCAGTGGGTGCGCAAGACCTCACGAAACGCGGGGTGCCGCTCCAGGCCACGCCACCACCAGTGCAGGGTGCCGCCACGCTGAAACGAGTGCCCGGGGTGCGACGCGACATATTGGCGTAGGAGTCTGATGGCTCCGTCGTTATCGCCGAATTGGGCGCGCATCACCGCCTCGTAGCCGGGGAGGTCCTGCTCCTCATCGATGGCGGGGTCGTCGGTGCGCGCTCGAGCGAATACGTGCTCGGCGCTGTCCCGCCGCCCGGCGCGCCCAATCACGCCCGCGACGATGTACTGCCGCAATCGACCCCGGAAAGGTCGTCCCGGCGCCGGCGTGAAACTGTCGGCCCGCGCCGCGAGACTCCACGCGCGAGGGATGTCCGGGTCCGCCCTCGGAATCAGCTGCAGCCACAGCTGGCACTCGGCGAAGCGCCAATTCTGGGGGAAGCGCCGCCCCCCTTCGTCGCACCAGCGTCGCGCCTCCGGGAACTGGGCAAGGTCGTGCGAGGCCCAGAACAACCGATCCAGGATGGTTTCCGCGTCCCGCAGATATGCGTCTGCCTCGTAGGCCGCACGCGCCTCGAGCACGACCGCCACCAGATCCTCGCGAGGAGGGGAATAATAGAGCTGGCTCAAGACCGCGTGCGCGGTCGCGAGCGTCGGGTCGGTGCGCACCGCAGCTTCGAGGTCGGACTGCGCGCTATCGAGTAGGGCCGCTCGGGGGGCGGGATCGGTGTCGAGGTTGAGCCGCCAGAGCTGGTAACGCAACGTCCCACGCAACCCCAGCGCAGCGGCGTCGGCGGGATTGAGTCCCAGGGCCCCGTTCGCGTACCCGAGTCCGTCGCGGATCCGCGCCCCCCGTTCCGCTCGCTCCGTCCGGGCACGCGCGTCGAGCAGCGCTACGTAGCCGCGCAGCACCGCGGCGTCGACCCAATTCGGATCTGCGAGCTCCGCTTGGGCGACGAGCGAATCGGCTTGGTGGGCCGCGACGATGGCGGCCGCGGCGCCGCCGGCCGCCAAGGCGCGCTCGCCGGTTCTGCGGATGTCCGTCGCGCGCTGCACGAGGGCCCACGCCTCGGGGCTCGCCGTCCCGGCCTGCAGCTCGCGCAGCTGCACTTCGTCCCCGACGCGGGCCCTGAGCAGCCGGGCTGCTTCCTGGATCACGGAGTCGCGGACCTGGAGCACCTGCCGGCTGGGTAGCGTGAAGCTGACGCGTTCCCCGACGTCCGCACCGCTGGTGCCGTCCACGAGCCGCACCGTGGCACGGACCCGCTCTCCGAGCGGCTCGACACTCCCCTCCACCAAGGTCCCCGCGTGGAGCGCCCGGGCGATGCTGTCCCGGGAGAGATCGCTGCCGCGATAGGGTGCGACACCGTTGGGCGAGACCACGTTGAGACCTCGCACCCTCGCCAATTCGCCGATCAGCCCCTCGGTAAGTCCCGCGGTGATGTGCCCCAGGGAGGAGTCGCGGCTCAGATCGGCGAAGTACATGACCGCTACGCGTCGGGAGTCGAGGCGCCCCGTCAGCGGCCCCGCGGTTCCCCGCGGGCCGACCAGGATCCACGCGATCGCGGCAAGCAGCATGACGCCGAGAGCCATGGGGACCGGCTTCCGCCATGGCAACCCTGCCCCGCCCCTGCCCCACCCCCCCCCGGACCGCGCCGGCCGCGGCGCCGCTGTCACGCGCGAGACGGTCCCGCCGCTCGCCAGGGCGATCGCGGTGGCGAACTGCTCCGCGGTCGAGAAGCGGTCGGCCGGCACCTTGGCGAGCGCCCGGTTGATCACGTCCTCGAGCGCATCGGGGATTGTCTCCCGGACGATCCTGAGCCGAGGCACCGCGTCGAGCGAGTGCCGCGCCATGATCGCTTGGGCGGTCGGCCCGGTGAACGGCGGCTGCCCCGCGAGCGTCTCGTACAGGACGCAGGCGAGGCTGTAGATGTCGCTGCGGCGGTCCACCTGCCCCGTGCCCGCCGCCTGCTCCGGGCTCATGTAGGCCGGCGTGCCGATCGCGAGCCCGGTCTCGGTGAGCTTGTCCCCGCCGGCGGCGCTCACGGCGCGCGCGATCCCGAAATCCGCGACGATGGCGTGGCCGCCGGACATCATGATGTTCTCCGGCTTGATGTCCCGGTGTACGACGTCGTGGCCGTGCGCGTACGACAGGGCCTCCGCCGTTTCACGGGCGATCTGCAGGGCCTCCTCGATCGGCAGCTGGGGCTCGCGGTCGAGCCGGTCGCGTAGCGACTCCCCTTCGACGTACGGCATGACGTAGTACAGTGTGCCGCCGGCGTCGCCCGAGTCGTAGACCGGGAGGATGTTGGGGTGCTGCAGGCGGGCGGCGAGCTTGATCTCGCGCAGGAAACGCTCGCGTCCGAGCGCGACCGCGATCTCGGGGCGGAGCGTCTTGAGCGCGACGAACCGCTCGTGCTTCAGGTCGCGCGCGAGGTACACCGTCGCCATGCCGCCGCGCCCCAGCATGCGGTCCACGACGTAGCGGTCGCCGAGCGCGGCGTTTAGTCCTGCGATCGGGTCGGTCACGGTGGAAACGTACGGCCCGCGCCGCGCGGCGGCTACGTCGGCGGCTTTAGAGGATGGTCATGCCGCACGTGCTCGGCGAGCCGGGCGGCCAAGCCGTCCGGGTCAGCGGCGGGCCAGCGCAGTAGCACGCCGAAGAGCACCCTGGTGGTCGTCGCATCGATCGCCAAGAGACTCACGCGGACCGAGTCCGGTTGCCCCGGGAGCGAATCCACCCGCGCGTACACGGCGATGCCCGCGCCTGTCTGGCGGGCGAGTTCGACGGCGGAAATCTCGGGACGCGGGGCGCTGCGCCAGGTCTCGGCCACGATGGTTTGTGGGACCGCCGCGAGCGGCGGCACGTTGAGGCGCTCGGTGAGGGCTTGCGCCAAACCCACCCGCCACCGGTCGAGCCCCGCCCCAACGGCGAAGATGTCGAACGGGGCGACGGCGACGAGTGCCGGATCGGGGGCGTGGCGCCGCGCGTACCGGACGAACGACACCGCGCCGCCCACCATGAGGAGTACGACGAGGCTGCCGAGCACGAGCAGGATGCGGCGCGGCGCG
>JBGPOM010000201.1:0-4511 GCA_041488075.1 Gemmatimonadota bacterium | reverse complement strand
TGTGCGCGCGACGTAGACGGCGGCGCTCATATCTCCGACCACGTTGACCGTCGTGCGGCACATGTCCAGGATCCGGTCCACCCCGAGGATGATCGCGATCGACTCGGGCGGCACCCCGACGGTGGCGAGCACGACCATGATGAGCGGCAGCGAGCCGCCCGGCACACCCGCCGCGCCCACCGCGGTGATCACGCTCAGAATGATGACGATGATCTGGGTGGGGAGATCGAGCGAGACCCCGAACACCTGGGCCAGGAACAGCACCGTCACGCCCTCGTACAGCGCCGTGCCGTTCATGCACATCGTGGAGCCGAGCGGCAGCACGAACCCCGCGATGTGGGGCGGGATCCCGAGCTCACGCTCGGCGACCGCGATGTTGGTCGGCAGCGTGGCGTTGCTCGAGCTGGTGGAGAACGCGGTGATGATGCTGGCGCGGATCCGGCTGTAGAACACCCGCGGCGAGAGCCCACCCAGCAAACGCACCATGGCGGGAATCGACACGGCGCCGTGGATCAACAGGCCCACGAGCACCACGGCGACGTAGATCCCGAGCTGCTTGAGCAGGCCGAACCCGAAGCGGGAGGTCACCACGAAGATCAGCCCGAACACGCCGTAGGGCGCGAGCTTCATCGCCAGGTCGATGATCTTGACGATCGTCTCGCCCAGCGCGTCGAGCACGCGCAGCATCGGCCGCGCCTTGTCGTTCGGGATCAGCGTGAGGGCCGCGCCGAACACGAGGGCGAAGAAGATGATCCCCAGCATGTCGAGCGACGCCGCCGCCTGGATCGGGTTGCGCGGCACCATGTTGACGAAGGTCTCGATCCCGAACTTGGTCCCGCCGGCCGCCTGCAGGCCCTCCGCCTGGCTGCGGTAGGTCGTCAAGAGCTGCTCGCGGATGGCCGGGTCGAGCCCCACGCCGGGCCGAACCAGGTTCACGAGGATGATCCCGATCGTCGCGGAGATGGCGGTGGAAACCAGGAAGTAGGCGATCGTGCGGGCGCCCACGCGGCCCACCCGGCGGATGTCCCCGAGGCCTGCGACGCCGAGCGTCAGCGACGCGAACACGAGGGGGATGACCGTCATCAGGAGCATGCGCAGGAAGATCTGCCCGACGGGCCCGGCGACGTTGTCGCCGATCCATTTCACCCACGGCGCGCCGGGGGCGAAGGCGTTCGCGGCCGTGCCGCAGATCGCCCCGAGGACGAGGCCGAGCACGATCTTGGTGTGCTGCTTCACGACGGGCCGACCTCGCCCTCGCGACGCACCCGGCTGTGCCGCACGCTGTACAGGAAGTAGATCGCGATGCCGATCGCCATCCACAACCCGAACCGGAGCCAGGTCAGGAGCGGCAGGTTGACCATCAGGTAGATGCAGAAGGCGGCCGACACTATCGGCAGCACGGGGACCCACGGCGTGCGGAACGGGCGCGGACGGTCCGGGTCACGGCGGCGCAGGACGATGATGCCGAGCGCGACGAGCACGAACGCGAACAGGGTGCCGATGTTGGTCAACTCGAGCACCCAGCCGATCGGCGCAAACGCCGCCGAGACGGCCACGAAGATTCCGGTGATGATGGTCGTAATGTGGGGCGTCTTGAACTTGGGGTGGATCTTGGCCGCCCACGGGGGCAGGAGGCCGTCCCGGGCCATGGACATGAAGATTCGCGCCTGGCCGAGCTGGAAGACGAGCAGCACCGAGGTCATGGCCGCGACCGCGCCGAGCGACAGGATGCCCGCCGCCCAATCAGCGTGGATGTACTGGAGCGCCACGGCGAGCGGGTCCGGGACGTTGAGCTGGTCCCAGGGGATGATGCCGGTGAGCACGAGCGCGATCGCCACGTAGAGCACCGTGCAGACGATCAGGGACGCGATGATCCCGATGGGGATGTCGCGTTGCGGATTCTTGGCCTCTTCGGAAGCGGTGCTGACGGCGTCGAACCCGATATAGGAGAAGAAGATGATGGCGGCGCCGACGCTGATCCCCTTGAAGCCGTTCGGAGCGAAGGCCGGCGTCGTCCATTGATGGGGCTGGACGTAGTGCAGCCCGACGAAAAGAAACAGCCCGATGATGGCGACCTTGACGGCGACCATCACCGTGTTCACCCACGCCGACTCCTTCGTCCCGATCACGAGCACGACGGTGATGACGGCCACGATGGCGAGGGCCGGCAGGTTGAAGACGATCGGAATGGGGCCCAGGTGCGGGGCGGCGGCGACGAGGTCCGGGTTGTGCAGGGCGGTGCGCAGATCGGTGACCAGCCAGCGCGGCAGCTCGAGGCCGAGGCCGTGGAGCAGCGAATCGAAGTAGCCCGCCCAGCCGATGGCCACCGCCACGTTGCCGACCGCGTACTCGAGGATCAGGTCCCAACCGATGATCCAGGCCACGAGCTCGCCCAGAGTGGCGTACGCGTAGGTGTACGCGCTCCCCGAGATGGGGATCATCGCCGCGAACTCGGAATAGGTGATGGCGGCGAAGGCGCTCGTGACCCCCGCCAGGAGGATGGAGATGACGATCGCGGGGCCGGCGCCTACGTGGCCCGAGTCGCCGCTGATCGCGGTGCCGATCGCCGCGAAGATGCCCGCGCCGATGATCGCCCCGATGCCGAGCGCGGTGAGCTGGAGCGGGCCGAGCGTGCGCCGCAGCCCGCCGCCGGCCGCACCGTCGGCGATGCACTGATCGACGGTCTTCCGGGAGAACAGCTGTCCCCTGAACACGGAGCGGTGACCTGCCTTCGGGTTGTGCGACCGTTGTCGCTACGGGATGACGGTCACGCTGGCAACGTACTCGACGCGCCGGCCGTCGCGGGTCGCCGCCGGGGTGAAGAGATACCCCATCATCCGCTCGTTGAACTGACGCCGGTAGCCCGCGTCCTTGATCGGCGGAGTGACCTCCACCCGGGTGACGCGCCCGTCCGCCGTGACCCAGAACCGCACCTGATGCGCGTGCCCCCGCACGGCCGTGGGCGCGCCCGGTGGCGGAAAGATCGCCCAGCGCGGCGTGGCGGGGAGAATGTAACCGGCTGCGCCGCCCGAGCCAGGGCCCGCCTCGCTGCCGCTCCCGGGCCCCGTGCCCGTTCCTTGCCCGCCGCCCGACCCGGGGCCCTGCCCCGGCCCCCCACTCGTCCCCGAGCCCGTGCCTACCGGCACCGCGGCGGCGGGCGGCGGCGCCGTCGGCGTGAGATCGGGGATGTCGATCTTCACCGGGTCGGGGAGCGCGACGGTGGGCACGGTGACCGCCGGAGCCGCCGGCACGTCGAGCGCCTGCGGCGCCGACCCCGGCGGGAGTGTGAACCACGTGACCACCGGCCGGCCCCCGCCGCCACCGCCGCCGCGCGGACCCGAGCCGCCGCCGCCGCCCTCGAGCAGGGCTGCGCCGCGCCACAAGACGAGGAAGGCGATGGTCACGTGCGCCAGGAGCGACAGCGCGGCGGCAGGCCCCTGGCGGCGCCGCGGCAGGGGCAGGCTATAGGCGGTGAACAGCCGGGGTGGTGGAGTCTCGGCCACGGTCAATACATACACCGCAACAACAACGCGGGGGCACGGTGACCGGGCCCCCGGTGCGCTACGGAGCGCCGGCTTTCGCCTTCTCGGGGGGGGTGAAGCCGATCACCTGGACGCCGGCGCCGCGGGCCACGTCCATCGCCCGGACGATGTCGCCGTACTTGCGGGTCGGCGCCGCCTTGATGAACAGCAGCTTAGCGGGCCGCTGGTCGTACAGCTCGTGGAATTTCGCGTCCAGCGCCTCGAACGTCACCGGCTGCGTGTTGATCGCGTAGGAGCCGTCGGCCCGCAGCTCCAGTACGATCTGATCGCTTGACGTCTGCTTCTGATGCTGTTGCGGCTGCTGCTCCGCCGGGACCTGGACGTCGAAGTCCCGGCGCGACAGCGGCAGCGTGATCATGAAGATGATGAGCAGCACGAGCAGCACGTCGATCATCGGTGTGACGTTGATGTCGGAGCTGAGTCCGCTGCCCGAACCGCCGGATCCCATGGCCATGGATCAGTGCCCTTCCGGCTTGGCCGAGCGCTGCTGCTCGGCGATGGCCCCGATGACGCGGACGCCCGCCTTGCGGGCGATCTCGATCGCCTCCTGCACCCGCGCGAACTCGATGCCCTCGTCGGCCTTGAGGAACAGGATCTTGTCCACCGTCCGGTTGGCGTAGAGCGCCACGAGCTGGCCCGGCAGGTCCTGGTCGCTGATGTAGCGCGGGCCGGTGTACTTCCCCGTTCTGGGGTCGGTGATGTCGAGGTAGAACTTGCCGTCCTTGTCGATCCCCATCCGGATTTCTCCTTCGTTTTCCTCGCGCGACTCCGGATTCATGGCCCGCGGCACGGTGGCCTGAAAGCCCGCCGTAATCGCGGGCGTCACGATCATGAAGATGATGAGGAGTACCAACATCACGTCGATCATCGGTGTGACGTTGATGTCGGAGCTGAGTCCAGTGCCCGAACCGCCGGAGCCCATGGCCATGGATCAGTGCCCTTCCGGCTTGGCCGAGCGCTGCTGCTCGG
>JBGPOM010000200.1:0-4539 GCA_041488075.1 Gemmatimonadota bacterium | reverse complement strand
CTCGACCTGCGCACGCCCCAGGTGTCGATCCAGGCGAAGATCATCTTCGTCGACCGCACCGACGTCGAGGAGCTCGGCGTCAAGTACGACCTCGGCTCCCAGACGCAGTTCTTCAACCGGCTCGTGCAGCGCCCCGATCCGAGCACCGCGCAGGCGGTGGACACGGACCTGGACGGCGTCCCCGACGCGCTCGTGCCGACGGAGAACTTCGCCAGCACGGATAACATCGTCGCGCTGGGGGGCAACTCGCTGTCGGCGATCGGCAACGCGAGCCAGGCGGTGATCAACCCGGCGCTCGAGCTGATCTTCTCGACCGCGATCGGCAACTTCGACCTCACCGCGTTCGTGCAGGCGCTGCAGAACGTCGAGCTGGCCGACATCCAGGCCGAGCCCACGATCACGACGGTGGACAACCGCCAGGCCGAGATCCTGGTCGGCGACCGCGTGCCGATCCGGATCATCGACGTCAGCGCGCAAGCGACGCAGACGGGGACGGCCGGCAGCGCGGTCCCGCGCGCCACGGTGCAGTTCCAACAGACCGGCATCAATCTCCGGGTGACGCCGCACGTCACCGCGAACCGGCAGATCTTGATGGAAGTCCATGCCGAGCGATCGAGCGTGAAGCCGGCCGCGGTGGACATCGGGTTCACGTTCCAGACGCAGCAGGCCGACAACCAGATCCTGGTCAATGACGGCGAAACGGCCGTCATCGGCGGCCTCACGGTGACGGAGGTCACGGTAACCAAGTCGGGAATCCCGTTTCTTGTAGATCTCCCGATTCTGGGCAAGCTCTTCGGGTTCACGTCCCAGACGGAGAACCGGCGCGATCTGCTGATTCTGATCACGCCTCACATCATCGACGACCTGGTGGCGCCCACCGGGCAGTAGGCCGGGAGAGCACATGCGGCAGGCACGACGCGGCACGGTACTCTGGGGGATCGCCGTCTCCTCGCTCGCCCTGTGGGCGTGCGAGACGACGCGCAACCCGGGCGGCATCCAGCGGGATCTCACGGAGCCGTCGATCACCCTCACCATTACGGCGGGAGACACGCAGGACATCAGCGGCGGCCTGCGGTTCAGCATCTCGGCCATCGACAACCTGGCGTTGAAGAGCGTGCGCCTGACGTTCACCGGCGGCTTCATCGCCCAGCTCGACACGACGTTCACCGGCACGGTGAAGACGTACGCGGTGTCGAAGACGATCACCTTCCCCTCGAGCTCCGGGGCGGGTGGCGGCATCACGATCATTGGCCGCGCCACCGACGGCGCCGGCAACTTCGCCGAAGACACGATCTTCATCTTCCTGTCGAACGTGCAGGCGCTCCAGGTCACCCTGGTGCTGCCGACGCCCGGCGCGGTCGCGTCGCAGGGGCGCGGCATCCCGGTCGAGGTGCGGGCCAACCAGAACTCCGGTATCGCGAAGATCGGGTTCCTCGTGTCGCTGCGCTCGACCGTCAGCAACCCGACGACGCCGCCGTTCGACTCGATCGTGTACACGGCGCCGTTCGCCGATTCCGCGATCTACGTCGATACGCTGGTTGTCCTGGCGGCGACCGGCACGTTCAACGTCGTGGGCTTCGCGGAGGACTCGGCGGGCCGGCGCGGCGCCACCAACGTCGTGACGGTCACGATTCAATCGGCGGTGAACGACACGACCGACCCGCTGGTCTCACACAAGGTCGGGGCGCGTGTCGAGGTGGACGACACCGTCACCGTGCGCGCCATCGACGCGAGCGCCGTTTCCTGGATCGGGTTCCGCGTCGACACCAACGGCGTACTGGCGAAGTTCGACACGCTGAACGTCGCCGCGGGGAACCTGACCGACGTGACGCGGCGCGCCAGCCTGAACCTGTCGGCCATCCTGCCGCCGTCCACGCTGCCACGGACGATCATCGTGCGGGGCTACGCCTGCGACGCGGCGGTGGCGCGCAACTGCTCGTACACGAACACGACGACGCTGCTGCCGAGCGCGCCCATTCCCGCGTTCACCCCCGGCGTCGTGCGCCCGCAGCGCGCGCCGTCCGGCCTGATCGACACCGTCATCGTGGTGTCGGGCGTCACGATCCCCCTCCCGCTGGGCGGGCGGATCGCGGACGCGATCTTCAACGGCAACGACAGCAGCCTGTATCTCACGAACCCCACGCTGGGGCGCGTCGAGATCTTCCAGGTCGCGAACACCGCGTTCGTCGCGGGCGGCATCCCCACGGCGGGCCCGCAGCCCTGGGGCATCGCCCTGTGGCCGCGCGACACGCTCGGCAACTACGGCGACTCGATCGTCGTCGCGAACGCCGGTGGCAAGGAGCTGTCCATCATCGACGTGCGGGCGGGCGTGCGGCGGCTGGTCTGGCGCCAGGACCTGCCCGACTATTTGATCGAGACGTACCGGGTGCTGACGGCGCCGCTGCGCGAAGAGATCCTCGTGTACGACGTCTCCGACCGGCCGCAGTACGTGGCCACGGTCTGCCGGGTAACCTCGGGAACGCCGAACTGCAACGTCGATTCCATCTTCGCGATCTACTCGACCACCCCCACGGCGAGCAGCACGGCGCCCTTCAGCGGGCGCGCCACCTTGCGAATGGAAAAGCTCAAGAACACATCGGATACCGCGCAGCTGTTCAGCCATCTGTTCTGGGAGCTGGCGGGCGACAGCACGCTCTCGAGCTCCAGCCGCGACACGCTGCGCATCGAGATGCGACGCGGGCCCGCCGGAGCTCGCCCTGGTCAGCAGGTGGTCCAGCTCAGCGCCTGCCAGGGTGTCACGATCGACCTGGCCACGTTTGGCCTCGGCGACTCGACGTATGTGCGCAACTCCGGGAACTTCACGCACGCGATTGTCGGCGAGGGCGGCAACATCACGACCCAGTTCGCGCGCGTGGTCGGGTACTCGACCAAGCACCCGCTGATTCAGGGGGCCGGCACCGCACGGTTCTGCGCTACGTCGGACACCGCGTTCCCCGGCTTCACGTCCGACTCAGGCGAGAACCACCGCGACAAGGGTGTGACGCCGGCGATCGACGTGAGCGACTTCATCAGCAACACCGGCGTTACGATCCATTCGGTCGCGACGAACTTCAACGGGGGGACGAATCTGGTCCGGGCTGACTCGATCTACTTCCTGGACGAGGGACTGAGCCTCAAAGGCACCGCGCCGGCACCGACCGGAGCCTTCGGGATGGACATGAATTACAACCATGCGTTCGCGGCGGGAACGCCGGGGACGCCGACATTCCCGCCCGGAACGGGTAACCCCAACGACCGCATCGCGTTTTCGGCCCGGCCGGACGGCAACATTGACGTGTGGGATACTTTCTTCTACGCTGGAGGCCCCGGGCCCGAGGGGCAGATCGGGGTGATCGTGGTGCGCGATCCGATCATCGGGCCGCTCCGCGTCGCCCGCAATCGGGCCAACACGCGGCAATGGCTGTTCGGCGTCACCGTCCGCGGCGTGGTAATGATCGAACTGCCCGTGATCACGAACCCGTTCCCGGTCAAGTGGCCCTGGACGCCCATCAGCCCGTGAGGCCGGGCGCCTGCGGGCCCGGGTGCTGGAGGCGCGAGCCCGACCCCGGTCGGGCTCGCCTGTTATGAGAGGCGCGAGCGCGGCATGACGTTCCGGTTCACGACGGCAGGCGAATCGCACGGCCGCGGCCTGGTGGCGATCCTCGAGGGGATCCCAGCCGGCCTCCCCGTGTCCGCCGAGCGCGTGGACGCGGAGCTGAAGCGCCGCCAGGGCGGCTACGGCCGCGGCGCCCGCATGAAAATCGAGTCGGACCGGATCGAATGGCTCGCCGGCGTGCGCGCGGGGGAGACCCTCGGCTCTCCCATCGCGCTGCTCATCTGGAACCGCGACTGGGAGCACTGGAAAGACGTGATGGCGCCCGAGGCGGACAGCACGGCAGAGGGCAGCGAGCGCCGTCGCCAGGTGACCCGGCCCCGGCCCGGACACGCCGACCTGGCGGGGGCCCTGAAGTACGACCGCACCGACGCCCGCGACATCCTGGAGCGCGCCAGCGCCCGGGAGACCGCGGCCCGCGTGGCCTGCGGCGCCATCTGCAAAATCCTACTGGAACAGTTCGGCGTTGAGATCGGTTCGCACGTGGTGGAATTGGGTGGCGTCACGGCCACGCCCCACGCCCCACTCCCCACTCCCCTGAATGCCGCGGCAGACCAGAGTCCCGTGCGTTGTCTGGACGCGGCGGCCGAGCGGGAGATGGTTCGGAGAATCGACGCCGCCAAGGCGGCCGGCGACACCCTGGGCGGCATCGTCGAAGTCGTGGGGCTCGGCATCCCCGTCGGGCTCGGCTCGCACGTCTCCTGGGACACGAAGCTCGACGGCCGCCTGGCCCAGGCCCTCATGTCCATCCCCGCGGTGAAAGGGGTGGAAGTCGGGCTCGGCTTCGAGGCGGCGCGGCGCAAGGGGTCGGAAGTGCACGACGAGATCCTCCCCGGCTTCGCGCGGGCGACGAACCGCGCCGGAGGCACGGAGGGTGGCATGACGACCGGGGAGTCGCTCACGCTGCGCGTGGCGATGAAGCCGAT
>JBGPOM010000199.1:0-4546 GCA_041488075.1 Gemmatimonadota bacterium | reverse complement strand
TCGAGCCGGGTGCCGAGCGCCACCTGGTTGTTCTCGACGATGAAGATGGCGGGGACTTGCTGCACGGCGGCGAAGTTCGTCCCCTCGTGTGCCGCGGCGGTGTTGACCGAGCCGTCGCCCACCCAGGTGAGCGCCACCCGCCGTTCACCTTTCATCTTGAACGTCAGTGCGATGCCGGCGATCACCGGCACCATGTCGCCCACGTGGGAGATCGGCTGGAGTACGCCCTGCGGCAGGGAGCCGACGTGGAGGTCGCGGCCGCGGGAGGGAGAGTCGTCGGTCGCCAGGTAGGCCCGCAGCATGTCGGCGATGGACATCCCCATCTCGCAACACGCCGCGGCGTTGCGGATCATCGGCGCGACGACGTCGTGTTCCCGCTCGAGCGCGTGCACGGGACCGATCGTCGTCGCCTCTTCGCCCGTGCCGAGCCATGCCTTGGAGATCACACCGGTGCGCACCCAGCGCTTCAGCTGGATGTCGTGCAGCCGGGCGCGCAGCAGGCCGGCGTACAGGTCGAGCTTGGCGTCGATGGGAAGGCGGGAGACGAGCGCGGCGCGTTCGCGATTCCCTTCGATCGTGGCGCGAAAGGCCCGGACGAGCTGCGGCTCGGGCGTCCAGTCGACGTACTCCGGAGGATCGAAAGCGGGATAGCGCTTCACGGCGCCCCGGCGGCGCTCCGTCCGACGACTTGCCCGTCCCGCTTGAAGACGACGCCGTCCTTCATCACGAAGTCGACGCGCTCGAGCAGGGCGATGGTCTGGAGTGGATCGCCGCGCACGGCGACGAGATCGGCGCGCTTCCCCACGGCGACGGTGCCGATCTCCGCTTCGAGGCCGAGCAGCGTGGCGCCGCTCGAGGTGCCGGCGACGATCGCCTGCATCGGCGTCATGCCGTAGCGCACCATCAGGCCGAACTCCCGCCCGTTGGTGCCGTGGCGCATCACGCCGGCGTCCGTCCCGAGGGCGATCCGCACGCCGCCGTCGACCGCCAGCTTGAACGACGCACGCTGGCGCGGGGCGATGGCGAGCGCCTTGGCGGCGATGGCCGGCGGGAGGCGGCCGGCGGTGGCGAGCGACTCGACGGTGACCCCGGCGAGCAGCGTGGGCACGAGCCAGGTCCCGCGCTCCTTCATCATCCGCACGGCTTCCGCATCGAGGATCGACCCGTGCTCGATGGACGTGACGCCGGCGCGCACCGCCGCCTTGATCCCCTCGAGCCCATGGGCGTGGGCCGCGACGCGCCGGTCCATCATGCGCGCCGCCTCGACCACCGCGCGCATCTCCTCCTCGGTGTACTGCTGGACGCCCACCGAATCGGTGGGCGAGAGCACGCCCCCCGTCGCGCAGATCTTGATGACGTCGGCGCCGTGCTTGACGTCGTAGCGGACCATCTCCCGCACCGCCTCCACCCCGTCGGCCGCGCCGGTCTCGAACCCGCCGCGGCTCAGGGGGCGGTCGGGCTCGTAGCCCGACGAGCCATCGCAGTGCCCGCCCGAGATCCCGAAGGAGGTGCCGGCGCCGAGGATGCGGGGCCCGGGGACCCAGCCGGCGTTGATCGCATTGCGCAGGGAGATATCGGTGAAGGCGTCGGCGCCGACGTTGCGGACCGTGGTGAACCCCGCCTCGAGGGTCTGTTGGGCGTGGGCCGCGCCGAGCAGGGTCCGCTGGGCCGACGTTTCCACCAGCCGCTGGTGCTGCCAGTCGCCGTCGCCGATGACGTGCCCGATCAGGTGGACGTGCGCGTCGACGAAGCCGGGGAGCACGGTGAACCCCGACAGATCGATCACCGTGGCGCCGCCCGGCACCGGCACGTTGGTCCCTACGGTGGTGATCCGGCCTCCCTGCACGAGAATCACCGCGTTCTTGAGAGGTGCGGCGCCCGTCCCGTCGATCAGCGTGCCCGCACGGATGGCCGTGACCGGCTGCTGAACAACGAGGGCGGCGAGGATGGCGAGGACGATCATTTGAACCTCTCCTTGAGCTTCCCGAACAGCCCCCCCCCCCCGGACGACTCCCCCGACCCGGTCAGCGCGGCGGCGAACTCGAGCGCGGTGGTGAACCGGTCGTCCGGGCTCGTCTGGAGAGCCTTGGTGAGCGCCTTCTCGACGGCGGGGGGCGTGTCGGCCCGCAGCTGCCGGATCGGCGTGGGCTGGCCCCGCAGCCGCGCGATCATCATCTCCTGCGCGTTGCGGCCCTGGAAGGGCAGTTTCCCGGTAAACATCTCGAAGGCCACGATGCCGAGGGCGTAGATGTCGCTGCGCGCGTCGAGCGGCTTGCCGCGGATCTGCTCCGGGCTCATGAACTCGGGCGTGCCGAGGATGATGCCCGTCGCTGTGAGCTTGGCGATGGCGGGATCGGCGCGGCGCTCCTTGGCGAGCCCGAAGTCCATCACGACGGCGTGGTCCGCGCCGCCATTGTCCTCGGGGACGAGCATCACGTTCTCGGGCTTCAAGTCGCGGTGGATGATCTGCAGCTCATGCGCATGGTGCAGCCCGGCGCACATCTGCTGCAGCAGTGGGATCCCCACCCCGAGATCCATCGGCCCGCCGCGCACCTCGCGGTCGGACAGCAGCTCGCCCTTGAGGAACGGCATCACCAGGTAGATGAGTCCGTCCTCGGACTCCCCCAGGCGCAGGATGCGGCACACGTTCGGGTGATCGAGCCGCATGGCGAGCCCCGCTTCGCGGCGCAGCCGCTCCACCGAGCTCTTGTCGGACGCGAGCCGCGGCGACAGCACCTTGATCGCGACCGTCTCGCCCGAGGAGATCTCCTTGGCGAGGTAGACATACGACATGCCGCCCTCGCCCAGCTTCTTCATCACCTGGTAGCGGGCGTCGAGGATGTGGTTCGAGAGGGTGGACGCGCGGTCGAGGCCCGGTCCCTTCCCGGAGGTAGGCGGCTGGCGGACGCCGGTGCCGCTACCCGAGGAGGAGGCGGACTTCGCCTGGACCTCGACGAGCATGGAGCCGTCCTTGGGGCAGAACCGGGCCGTATCGGTGTAGACCGACCCGCACTTGGGGCAGCGGCGTTCGTTCATCAACGCACCAAGTTGCGGCCTTCGTTCTTCGCGCGGTAGAGGGCCTGATCGGCCAGGGAGATGAAGCTGTCCGCGCTCTGGATCCGCTCATCGGGGAACGAGCCGAGGCCGATGCTGACGGTGATGTGCAGGGGGTCCTCACCGGGATCGGCGAAGTCCCGGGCCATGACGCGCCGCCGCAGCCGCTCGGCGAAGATCGCGGCGCCATGCGGGGCCGTCTCGGGCATCGCCAGGACGAACTCTTCGCCGCCGTAGCGGGCCACGATGTCCACCGAGCGCGCCTCCCGGCGCAGGAGCTCGCCGATCTGGCGGAGCACCGAGTCGCCCGCAATGTGACCGCGCGTGTCGTTGATCTGCTTGAAGCGATCGATGTCGGCGAGCAGGATCGTGAGCGCCAAATTGTACCGGCGGGCCCGGTCCAGCTCCAGCGCCAGCGCGTCCGCCAGGGCGCGCCGGTTCATGCACCCGGTGAGGGCGTCGGTCAGGGCGAGCTTCTCGAGCCGCTGCTTGTCCGACACGGCGGACTCGAAGTCGTACGCTTTTTCGATCGCCGACACGGCCGTCTTGATGACCGTCTCGCCGAACTGGGCGTCGGCCCGCGTGAGCGGCGGATCGTCGCCGGTGGTGCGCAGGAAGAACACGCCCATCTGCTGGTCCCTCATCCAGAACGGCAGCGCCACCGCCGAACGGGTCGGCACTTTGATGCCCTCGCGCTCCCATCGCTGGCGCTCTTCCTTGTACAGCGGGTCGGTCGTGACGTCCTCCACCAGGACCAGCCGGCCGGTGGTCAGGGCCTGGCGGATCTCGGGGTAGCGCGCCAGGTCGATCTGGAGATTGCGCAGCATGGGGTTCTCGTACGCGGCGACGACGACCCCCTGCTGGTCGCCCGACTTGGCGAGCACCATGGAGCACTTGGAGATGTTGAGGACGCGCGCGACCCGCCGCGCCAGGATGTGGTAGATCTCGTCCGGCTTGAGGGAGTCGGTGACCTCGTGCAGGATGTCCACCATCGCGGCGCGGCTGCGGGCTTCCTCGCGCGCCTGACCCAGCGCCTGGCCCACCCGAATGTGGGCCTCGACGCGGGCGAGCAGCTCGCGCACCCGGAACGGCTTCGAGATGAAGTCCGCCGCGCCGAGGCCGAGCGCGCGCACCGTCGCCTCCTCGGGGGGCATCGATGAGACCATGAGGACGGGGAGGTCGCGGTAGCGTTCGTCTTGCTTCAGGCGCTCGAGCAGCTGCAGGCCGTCCACCTTGGGCATCATGATGTCGAGCAGCAGCAGGGCGGGCTTGGTCTCCTCGAGCTTGGCGAGCAGGTTCTCGCCCCCGGGGGCGACGACCACTTCGTAGCCGTGCTCCTTGAGGATCCACGTCAGGGTCCGCACGAGCGACTCGTCGTCGTCGGCGACGAGGATGCGCGAGCCGGCGGTAGGTGGCATATGCCTCGGTCAGTCCTCGAGTAGCGCGCGGTCGACATTGCCGCCGCTCACGACCAGCACGGTGATCCCGGACG